>CAZFVW010000001.1:0-9289 GCA_964522285.1 uncultured Thermoplasmata archaeon
CCCGCCGCTGTTCCTGGACAAAGACCAAGTAACGCGAATCCCACACCGAATATCAAGCCGCCTATAACTATAGCTTTCCACCGGCACGGTTTTGGTTGTAGGTCCGGAGGCAGGTATCTGACTATAAGATGCACACCGATCATCCCGGTAACTACAGCCGTGAATATGATCTTGAGTACGGTGAAATCTTTCAACAAAAGCTGGTTAACTATCACGTCGAAATCCGTGGCTCCTCCTCGATCAAGCAGGAAACCGAAAGCAACACCGATCAAGAAACCGATCAGAAGCTGTTTTCTCTTTTTCTGATGAAGCTTCTCCAGCATCTAGATCACCCCGTATATCAAAAAGGCCGCTAGTATCCCGCCGATGAAGAAGCATATGAATGCCAGCCAACTACCAAGAGACAGCTGAGCCGTACCGCTTATCCCGTGCCCGCTGGTACAGCCTCCCGCCATACGTGCACCGAAACCCAGGAGGAATCCACCCATAAGAGCTCCTACGAACCTGATTACCGGCCTGGTTCCGAAAGTTTCCTCCCAGATCATAGGCACCATCTCGACCCTGAAACTGCCCGATAGAACTGAAGAAACAAAACCTCCAACAACAACACCCAACACGAGCATCCACTCCCAATCGATCTTGGGTATGAACTTCTTGTAGTAAGCCTTCTCATCGACCTTTTTACCTCTGACCAACTTTTCGGTCATCCCGAAGGTCCTGGCGTAGGCTGTTGAACAACCTATCGCTTTATTGGACAGTAAGAAACTCAACCATACCAGTACCCCTACACCTATACCGACTATGTAAGGAGACCAGATCTCAGATGTCAGTGGATTCATGATTACCTCTATCTCCCAATCAAATCCGATTTATATAATATTTATCTGAATTCAATAGCAAAAAAATAGAAAAGAAAAAGAAGGGATTTTAGCCTTGATTTCAGTAAGGCAGGTTTTCGTGATCTTCTAGATAGTCTTCTTCAGACCAATCTCTAAGTTCAGTTCTCCTTATCTTACCGCTGATGGTCTTGGGCAGTTCGTCGACGAATTCGATGTGTCTTGGATACTTGTAAGGAGCCGTTACCTTCTTCACATGGTCCTGAAGCTCTTTTTTCAACTCTTCACTCGCTTCGTATCCTTCATTCAATATGATGTAAGCCTTAACGACTTTACCACGTATCTCGTCGGGTGCTCCCACGACAGCGTTCTCCTGCACAGCCGGGTGTTCCTGAAGTGCGCTTTCGACTTCGAAAGGTCCTATCCTGTAACCGGATGCCTTGATAACGTCATCCGCTCTTCCAACGAACCAGAAGTAGCCGTCTTCATCTTTGTACGCCTTGTCACCCGTGTAATACCAATCTCCGTAGAAGACTTCTTCCGTTTTCTCTTTATCTTTCCAGTATTCCTTGAAGATCCCTGGCGGCCTTTCAGGCTTTACATTCACCGCGATATGACCTTCCTCGCCCACCGGCATCAAGTTACCTTCGTCGTCTATAACTTCGACATCGTGTCCCGGTGTCGGTTTACCCATGGAACCTGCCTTTACATCCATAACGGGATAGTTAGCTACAAGTGCAACGCTCTCGGTCTGGCCGTAGTAATCGTATATCCGAAGACCTGTATATTCCTCCCACTTATCGATAACATCCGGGTTCAGCGGTTCTCCGGCGCTCAAACTGTGCCTCAATTGGCTCAGATCGTACTTATCCACGTCTTCGTTGATCATCATCTTGTAGATGGTCGGTGGGACACAGAATGTCGTGATACCATAATTCTGCAGTATCTTCAGGGTTTTCTTCGGATCGAATCTACCGGTTATGTTCTGCTGCACCACTGTCGCTCCAACGATCCACTGGCCGAACAGCTTACCCCAAGCTGTCTTTGCCCAACCGTTATCGGCTATCGTCCAGTTGGTATCTTCCGGTGTGAGGTCCTGCACGTACTTTGCGGTAACAGTGTGACCGATCGGATAAGAGTGGGTGTGCAGCACCATCTTCGGGTAAGATGTAGTACCGGATGTGAAATAGATCAAAAGCGGGTCGTCGCTTCTCGTTTTCTCTATCTCGTCACGATCCAACTCTGGAGAAGCTTTTTCCATCATCTCTTCATAACTCATCCAGTTCTCTTTTTCTCCATCGACCAGGATGTGATTCTTGAGAGAATCTAGGTCATCTCTAACTTCCTCGACCTTCTCGTGATTGGCCATATCCGTTACTATAGTATTCGCTTCGGACTTATTCACCCTGTATTCGATATCTTTCGGAACTGAAAGGTTCGGAGTCGGTATCGGTATGACACCTAACTTCATCATACCTAGAACAGCAACGTACCATTCCGGTATCCTGTGAACGAGGACCATCGCTCTATCTCCCTTCTCCAAGCCGATATCCTTCAAGGCGTTTGCGAACTTGTTTGAAAGTTCTTTAAGATCCTTGAACGTGTGCTTCTGGGCGTTCTCTCCAGAATTGTCGATAGAGATCAGGGCTAACTCGTCTGGTCTCTCCTCCGCCTGCCTATCTACATCATCGAATGCGAAATTATAATATTCTGGAACATCCCATTCAAATTCTTCTCTAACCTTCTCATAATCGTACATATTATGTTCCCTAGTCATGGTCATCAAATGACCGATAGTGAACCGAAAAATAAATGTTTTCCTCCGAAAACCCGTATATGTAGAAATAATATCTTCTAAAAACTAGATTCCAAATATATTGCCCCTCAAAATTATCTACCAACGGAAGAGATCTATATAGACCCGATAACTAGAAAATCATTAATAGTGAAAACTTTTTGATATATATGGGAATCAAGATGAGTGAAGAAGTCATAGTTATAGGAAGCGGACCGGGTGGATACAAAGCTGCGGTAAAGGCGGCAGAAAAGGGTTTTAACGTCAAATTGATCGAGAAGGGTGAGATAGGTGGGGTTTGCACAAACAACGGCTGTATCCCCTCGAAAGCACTGTTATCGATAGCCGAAACGGTAGATACTATCGGATCCTCTAGAAGGAAAGGTATAGACTCCGATCTAAAAAATATTAACTTCGAGAGGGCACAGAAGATCAAAGAAAGAGCCGTAGCCACCTCTAGAAAGGGAATAGAGAAGCAGATAGAAGACGGTGGTATCGAAGTGATAGAAGGAGAAGCGAAGGTGCTGGGAGATAAAAAAGTGGAGGTAGATGGTGATACCTATGAATGCGATCACCTCATCATAGCCACAGGTTCAGAGCCGATAGTTCTGCCTTTCTTAGATGTAGATGAAAAAAATATACTGACCAGCAGAGGCGCCCTCTCTCTCAAAGAGATACCCGAATCCATGGTGATAATCGGCGGCGGCTACATCGGACTAGAACTTGCCTTCGTATATTCATCACTCGGAACTTCGGTAACCGTAGTAGAACTGCTGGATAGGATGCTTCCCGCAATGGACAAGGACCTCGGCCCCGTTGCAGAGAAGATGCTGAAAAGAAAGAAAGTAAAGATCTACACCGGCTCTAAAGTCACAGAAGTTAACGGTAAACCACCCTTCGACATAACAATAGAAGGCGACACCGAGAAGGTCATCCAAGCGGAAAAAGTCCTCTGTGCGGTAGGGAGAAGACCGACCCCTCCGGACATGGAACTCGACATACTCGATGACAGAGGAGCTATAGAAACCGACGAGTACATGGAAACATCCATGGATGGTGTCTACGCCATAGGTGATGTGAACGGAAAGTCCATGTTGGCACACTCGGCGTACAAGCATGCAGAGATAGTTATCGACAATATCACGAACAGCGATCCAAAAAAATTCTCGGACTACCTGGTACCAGCTGGAGTCTACACACATCCAGAGATAGCAAGCGTTGGTCTAGATGAAGAATCAGCGGAAGAAAAGTACGGGGATATAAGAACGGAGAGTTTCCCGATATCGGCCAACGGAAGGGGATACTCCACAGGCGAAAGGACCGGTTTCGCAAAGATAATCGCTGCAGAAGAAAAGATAGTCGGCATGCATCTCATATGCCCGGGTGCCACGGATATAATAATGGAGGGTACAGTAGCTATGGAGAATGGCATGAGTTCTGAAGAATTAGCCGATGTTATACATCCGCACCCGACTTACTCAGAAGCTCTATGGGAAGCGGCTAAGAAGTTCAAGAAGTGAACCAAAATAACTTCCATCAGTTCATCGCTGTAGCACTCAACTTGGTCAAACACTGCGTCTTGTTCAGAGATGCATCTCTGTAAGATGAATTTATATCAAGGGCTTCATCGTAACACTCGAGAGCTTCTTCGTAATTCCCATTCCTGAAAAGAGCATTTCCTAGGTTGTTCCACGCTATCTCGTATCCGGGGTCGATCTTGATGGCTTTTTTCAGACATTTCACCGCTTTCTCCTGATCTCCCATCCTGCTGAATGCCGTACCAAGATTGTTCCAAGTCGGAACGCTTTTAGGATTTATCTCCAGGACCTGTTTGAAGGTTCTAGCCGCTTCTTTGTATTCACCCATATTACACAAGGCTAAACCTTTACTGTAATATGGGAAAGCTGGATTTTCCTCCTCTTTCATAAATTCTTTCTCAGAGATATCGCCCTTTTCTATAGTTCTATCGAACGATCTTACAGCGTTAAGATAGTCGCCCTTTAACATATGTCTGTGACCTTCCTCTATATCCCCGTAGAAGTCTTCTTCACTGCTTGCTCTATTATACCACGAAGAGGTCCCTGATGCGATCAATATACCGCCTAGCCCTAGCGTCATCATGAAAGGATAGCTCATTTCAAGAAGACCTTCATTGCTGAAGAACTTAGCTATCATCAAAACTATCATTATCAAACTGATTCCAGCGAACCAGACAAGATAATATCTATAGTCTTTAGGTAGCTTGTAGTCGAGCATCCAAAAAATGCCCAGAGCTATTCCTATGAGTCCAACATCTAACAGAAGTGGCAATTTGATGCCCAATACTATATCGTGAAATGGAACTAGAGCTGCTAACCCCAGTGCACTAGCATAACCAAAAACTCCTAAAATAGAACCTTTTAGATCATCTCTTAACATGAATAATGTAAATAAACCCAAACCAAAAAATAGACCTGCTAATATCAAACCGATATCCGTGAAATATCTAGATGTCGAATCCCCATATGAAGTAAGATATGCGCCTCCGAAAGCGAATAGAGATAGACTAGATATAGGGACTTCGTATTCTTTTATCTTCGATATAACACCTTTAAATTTATCCTGTGGGGTGTACGATGGAACGGATGGAACCGATTTAGTTCTTTTACTAGTATCTGTCCCTTCGCCTTCTTTCTCCCAAGAACTTCGCTCGTATTCGCTCTTATATTCCTTCAGTTCGGATAAGTCTACGCCGATGTCTTCATACTCGTATGAGGTCGTTTCTTCTTCTACGACCGTTCCTTCGGTGAAATCGAAGTCACAGACACCGCACGCTTCGCTATCTTCACTTACGTAAGAACCGCAAGAAGGACATTCGAGCCAATATTCCTCTTCGCCCTCTTCCTCAACGTCTTCGTAAGTTTCCTCTTCCCCTGCAGATACCAGATCATCTATATCTTCTAGAGCTTTGTTGACGTCCATGTTTTCGTCGAGAGACTCTTCTGGAACCTCTTCATCTGATACTCCTTGGAAATCATCACTTTGGATAACTTCTGGACCTTCGTAGATCTCTCCTTCATCTATCGTGACCACTTCTTCCTCTTCTACACCTTCTTCAACAGATACTTCTTCAACTCCCTCCTCGGCTGATAACTCTTCCACCTCTTCACCACTAACCTCTTCGATATCTTTTCCTTCGCTTATACTGCTCAATAGATCGATAAGGTCCTCACTAGAAGTCGAGTCTAGATCAAGATCGATTTCTTCTTCTTCCTCCAACATCTTCTTGCTGATCTCACCCTCTAATTTTTCTAGTTGACCGATAACTGTCTCCTCTTCTCCTTCAAGATCTATCTCGTCATCGGTATCCTTCATCACTAGAAGTTCTTCTAAGTCCGGTTCGCCTTCTTCGATCTCTTCTTCTTCGATATCTTGGAACGGTTCTTCATCCTCTTCTATTTGTTCTTCTACCTCTTCAACTTGTTCTTCAACATCCTCTTCAGCAAGACCGAATTCTTCTTCCAATATCTCTTCTTCCAGAGATTCCATATCTTCTTCTGTTATATCTTCATCAGATTCGAAGTAATACTCGAAGCCTTCGAACTCCTGCTCCTCGCCTTTTGCCTCACCGCATATCGGGCATCTAGCTGCGTCCTCGCTCAACAAAGCCCCACATACATCACAGAAGTTGATCTCATCGTTCTCTATCTTCTCTTCTAGATCTATATCGTCAGTGTTCCCGAAGAATTCTTCAACGATATTATCGGTCTCATCGACGAGTTCTTCCAGTTCTTCGTCTTCAATGGATCTTCTGGATAGTTCCAAAACGCTTCCACATATCGGACATCTATCCTGGTATTCGTCAACTAGAGCTCCGCAGGCATCACAGATATAAAGTGAGTCATCATCCTTGTGAACTTCGTAAACGTCATCTTCATCCACCTCAAGATCAGGAGTCTCCGAAACTAGACTACCGCATATCCCACATCTTTCAGTTTTATCCGTTAAGAATGCACCACATACCGTACATATGTCCAGTTCAGCGTCCTCATCTTCCACATCTATCTCGTCTGGCACTTCATGTATTCCGAGGGCTTTTTCCAATGTTTTTTGATCCTGAGATCTCTTCCATTCTTCATCCTCTTCAGCAAGTTCGATATCTACATCTTCGAAAACGGCTCCGCAAGTCGGGCATTCTGAAACGTCTTTTTCACACAGTCTTCCACAGTTACTGCACATCTTGACGTCTCCGCCCATGGAGAGCCCCATCAGAGTAGCTGTGGATATCCCGTAATCGTCTTTCAAAGCTTCAGATATCTCTCTATCCAGTTCTTCGAGATCCGACTCGTCGACTTCGATCCCCAATTCTTCTTCAGTCCAACTTGTTTCAGTTTCAGAAATCTCTTCTGAGGTGTCTTCTGTCTTGTATTCCATGAGATCTTCGATATCTATCTCCTCGGGGGTAGGTTCTAACTCTTCTTCAGGTATCTCTTCTACCTGCTCCTGGATGGATTCTTCTAACTCTTCTTCCATCTCTTCCTGTAATTCCAATTCCTCTTCGACTTCTCCAGTTTCTTCCTCTACCGCCTCTTCATCGAAAACCATCCCGCAGCTTGGACATCGTTTTGCGTTAGCTCCTGCAAAAGAACCGCAGTTAGTACAGAGGAAAAGGCCGTCTTCAGATTCTTCCTCTTCTATATCCGTTTCGATCTCTGGTTCGAGTTCCTCCTCAAGATCTTCCTCGAGGTCTTCATCGAATTCTTCTTCTATCTCATCCTCTATCTCGAGGGAATATCCACAGTATGGACACTCATCAGCACTCTCAGAGATGAAAGACCCGCAGTTGTCACATAGATAAAGTGATCCTTCTTCCTCCTCAATATCGTCTTCAACCCCTTCTTGAATCTCAGTTTCAGCTTCTATCTCTCCCTCTTCCTCTACCTCGTCTTCCATCTTAGTTCCACAAGTTGGGCACCTGTCAGCATCTGCTGAAACGAACGCCCCACATTCCCCACATAGATACAGACTACCGTCCTTCTGGGTTGAATCTTCTATGGCTTCTACTATATCTTGGGCGGTGGCTTCACCTATCCCTTTCACCGATAAGAAACTCTCTAGGTCGGCATCCTCCAGTTTGTTGAAATCGGATATACCTGATTTAACAATGTTCTTAGCCTTGTAACCTCCGACTCCAGAGATCTGTTTGAGAGCGTTGAGTATACTCTCTTCTTCACCATCCATCTCTTGATTTTTCTCTTCCAATTTCGCACCGCATACCGGACACTCATCAACATTCTTTGATATACTTATACCGCACTTTGGGCATTGGATGGTGTCCTCACTCAATCAAAACACCCCCAGAGGTTTGATTATTATCTTTGTAAGACATATATGTAATTTCCGCAGTCCTGTAGTTGCTAGAATGGTTCAATAAGGATTCTGTTCGATAATAAATATTATGCATCGATGATCTCGGAGCAACAAGTTCTTCAGAACCAGCTTCAAAATTGCTGTGTATAAGACATCTAACCTTCGGATCGAGCATCAAAAAATTCTTTTTATAACTGTTGATCAACTCTCCACCATCTGGTAGTAGATCATGTTCCATTATTTGATAGAAGCTGGGTTCCACTTCTTTGTTTTTCGTATCTATCAAACTTATATTTCCGATCTTACCTATATTGTTATCAGTATATCTTCTTTTATGGATATCAGATATCCCTAGATCCCTTGTAGACCCTTCTGGAACCCGTGCCCCTACCGACGGTATAGGCATCCTTACGGGTTCTCCATCGTTTTCCCCATCTTCTTCATATTCATCCGGATACAGATCTTCAACGGGACCTTCCCTTTTCCTCCGGTACACGAACAATCCAACGAAGATTACCAAGGTCGCTATAACCGGTGATAAGATCGATGGGAACTCTGGTATCGAAGTCAGATCCTGTGCTGAATCAGAGATATCACTGTCTCTGTGCGAAGTCGCTGTTATCGTTGTGGTATCTACTGTTCCAGTGGTAGCACTCTCCGGTATCTCGATAGCTACGGTTATATCGAACGATTCACCAGATTTAAGCATCGGAGTATCGGGCGTACCGTCATTGTTATTATCAAAATCTGGATTCACGTAATCCCATGTGCCGTCCCCACCGATATCTTGTGCCATGATCTCTCCACCGGGCCCATAGATAGTGATATTATATCCTTCTGAAGAGCCTGCACTGAGTTCAAAATAATCCGAACCTCTCCCTGTGTTGGTTATAGTGTGGTCATATGTGACTGTAGTACCGTTCTGGGCGGTACTGTTATTATCCGGCGATACATCGACCCCACCAGGCACGGCGAAGAAATTCTCATCGCTGGGATCCGCTTGTAGATCTTGCTCTTGATCCGCCATCAGATCATCTGATGATGAAGATGCAGTTCCACTGGTTTGATCGAATGCGAACACTTTAACAGAATACGTTCCAACCGGCGTGTCTGATGGAAGCGTGAAAGAATAGTTGTAATCTCTCCAGTATGGTGGGGAACTAGTGTCTTCTGATCTTATGCTCATGGACTGGTTATTCACCAATATATTACCATCTGGATCCACTACCTTCAACTGCGCCCCATCGATATCGTAGGTTCCAAGTGGATCGGTTATCCTGCTGACAACTTCGACAGTTTCTTCCGCACC
>CAZFVW010000001.1:9299-17431 GCA_964522285.1 uncultured Thermoplasmata archaeon
GTTTTATCGAACTGACATCCACGTAGGAGGTCGTATACAACTCTACCCTAGAATCATAGGTTCCAGAATCATAATAGACATCGACGTCGTTATCTCCAGAAGAGATATCAAGGGTCAATTGACTTCCCGCACTGAGTGTGTGGTCAGTGGGTACGCTAAACTCATACCAGCCCGCAGTATCTATATCGTGTATCGTATCCGAACCGATCAAACTCCCGCTATCGCCAAGAGATACTGTCACATCTGGAACCATATGACCTCGGACCGTCGGGTCTATGTACAAGAAGACATCAGCGTAATCAGTCAAAGTCATATCTCCGGCAAGCTCGGGTGTTTGTATCCACGTATGTTCTCCACCGTTGGGTATATTCGTCTGTATAGTGGAATCTCCTGTCAACGTATCCAGTGTATCACCTGAATGAAGATAAAGCGAATTCATCTTTTCTGGCACAGGTGTCTTAGTTTCGAACTCGGCAAAATCATCGACATCTGAATAATTCTTTGAAGTAGCGATCAATCTGGTCGTGTCTTTTTCCCCATCAACCCCATCGGGAATAATCTTTTCCAATGAATAAGTAACTATCTCTCTAGGTTCTAAAACTATATCCGGTCTTCCATCTCCATCACCGTCCTCATTGGAATCTATCCAATCGTAATCTCCGTCACCATCCTGGTCTTCTCCGATGAGTGTTCCACCCTTATACAATCTAGTTGTCCATAGTTTAGAAGATGAACCCAGTTCCATATTGTATTCATCTATAGCGTTACCGATATTCTCTACGAAAACTTCATAGCTGACAGTGGTTCCGGGGTTCGCTGTTTCTGTTTGGTCGGGATAAACCGCTACCCCTGGTTCTACAGGAACTGTGAAAGTGGAGCTTATGTGATCTTGATTGCCTTGGATATCTGTAGCAGTAACTTCCAAAGAGTATTTTCCGCCCACATCGTTCATATCTAAAGAAAATGTATATTCATATAGATTCCAATATGGTGGTGTTCCAGGGTCGCTGTCAAAGACTGTCATCTGCTGTTCATCCATCTTTTTTGTCCCGTTAGGGTAATACACGGTGAGATTGACATATTGTATATCCTCCGCTGTGAAGGAATCGGTGGCGTTACTGACCACCCTTACTTCTTCACCCTGCTCGAAGGTAGAATCTAATCCACCGGAGGAATTGTAAGTCTGCAAACTTCTCAAAGATACCGTCTTATCCGTTGGTATGGATATACGTGAATCCATGGCTTTTGAATTGTAATATACATCGACCTCTAGTGAATTCGTATTCGAATCTCCCGTTATAGATGTCTGTAATTCTAATCCATCACCTGCAGAGATAGCAGCGACCTGTGGGGTGATCTCTATAGTTTGCCACCCGGCTGAAGTAAGACCACTCACCTCTCCGTATCCTACTGTATTTCCACCAGAAATAAGAGTGGCGTTCAGACCCGGTTTGTTGTTCCCTCTTGGAGTGGGATCTAGATATAACGATACCAGTATATTCGTCGTAAGGTTCATATCCCCAGCGAATGGTGAGGATACCCACGTATTAGTTCTCTGATTATTCCTATTAACGAGAGTTTCCACCATCTCGTTGTTGCCTTCAGCGGATGATAAACTGTCACCATCCCTTAGATAAAGTCTCTGTTTAGTTGTAGAACTTCTAGTACCACTCGATCTTACTGCGTTCTCTTCCCAACCCGTATCTATATTGTTCTGCCAATCTGAAGTCACGTATGTGAACGAATAATCCTCGGTAATACCTAATGACTGGAGGTCGAGGGCAGTTTCTAAGCTTGTCCCGTTCATGGCTACGTCTACCTGTCCGAGTGGTTCCCATTCCCATGAGTCCCCGTTACCAACATATTCACTGTAATTGGATGAAGTTACCCTCATGTTCCTTCCCTTTATATCTATCACGTGCTCAGCCCCGATGGGCAACCATGGTTGTCTGTACCCTGTAGAGATGTCGTCGTCGGCATCTATGAAAATTCTGAGTTGATCTTCACCGGTCTTCACCGGTAATTCCACAGGACCTATATATCTGCTCACCGTCTTGTTCCGGTATTCTTCTGGATACTCTTCTGAATCAGGTACTGTAGTATTCAACCATTTATCAGGACCGTTAGGCCAATCGGCTACTCCATCATCGTCCCAATCTGGGAGGTTATTTTCAGTCGTACTCTCTGAGTTGTTGACACCATCGTTCGTAAAGTCATATGGATTTGGATCGTCAACATCCGGGATACCGTCTCTATCGCTGTCCACTACCTCGGACGGCCTGCTCCTTAGATATGGGACATCCACTCCACCCATCATGTTTCCTTCGACACTTACCAGGAAATTTGTGACGTTGTTTTCCCCGACCGCATAATTCCTGATATCGATGTTCGGATTCCATCTACCATAGGGTGCTAGGTCGTCGAATTCATCTTCATTGATCCTTACATTGTCCCAATCAGCGAAGGCGCCGTCTACCACCGGATGTTCAGTGGCTCTCGAAACGTAGTAATTATCAAGATTAGTCTTCTTTACAGAGGCTATCCCATCACTGGAAGTTATATTGCTCAACTTTAGACCCACCACGTCCTCGGCCGGTGCGTTGTTAGATATCCTACCTGCTATCACGTATTCTCTAGAATCTGTGTGATTTATTTCGTCATCTATACCGAGTACAACACCCCTGTCGAACGAACTCGTTTGATTGATCAACTCGAGCTCCGAAAGATCATTTTGTGACCCCTCCCCTCGGTATACGCTTATTGCTTCGATATGATCAGTAGACCTATCGTTCAACTCGATCTCAAAAGAATCTAGATGTGCTTCCTCTGATATGGATATGACATCGACTCCCAAGATCCTTTCATTTACACCTGGTATCACTATATTCCCGCCTATATTTCTCTGCTCTGCAACTAAAGCTTTCAAACCAGGCTGAACTTTACCTTCACTCACGTCGGAATAATCTTGGTTCTTTGTATGGAATATGACATTTGGTTCTTCGTCATACTGGAGTTCTCCTATCCAAACTTTTGCTTCAAGAGCATTATCTACGGTCGCTACCACAGCCCCGCCTTCTTTCTCAAAACCGTTCCAATCAGATGACGGTTTGTCCACATCGAATGTATAAAGTGAGGAACCCTGATATTCTCCATCCCAACCGTATATCTCTAGAAATCTGTCCGCCTTGATCCCTTCTATGTCGTACCCGTACTCGGCTATATCAACGAAACATCTGACCGAATCTACTGACTCGGTGTTTTCGAATAGGTCATCCTCCGTGCGTAAGTAAATGTACATGTATCCACCATCTACCGATAGACTATATTCGCGTATATCCACACTGCCATCAAGGATGTTAGGGTCTCTCGGATCGACATATGATCTTACGCCTTTCCAATCATCTAAATCGCCATCGATCTCAATCCCCTCTTCTAGTGGGATATATAATATATTGATCATGACCGGTATAAGTAAGAGAAAGAGCATTATCGTTACTGTTCCTAAACCCTTTTTGAACCATTGAGTCTTACTTCTTTTCCTCTTTATACTCTTTTTATAATCATCTTCATCTAATCCATACCCTTCCATGGTAAAAGTATCTCTAACTATACCGCCGTTTATGTCTTCACTCTTTATAACGCCACCACCGCTCATCCCGTTTATCAACCCATCCTCCGCCGGTAAACTCATATCTTCTTTGTCGGTAGAAGTTCCTAGAGCATACCCCTGGACCCCACCGATCCCGTTTATCAAACCATCGTCAGAAGTCAAACTAGTCAGTTCAAAAGTATCACTTAGATCTTTATCAGATTGAGAGAAACTAAATTTGCTTTTACCTTCACTACCGTTCACCATACCATTTGTTTGCCCGTTCGTTTTACCGTTGACTCTACCATTGGTTCTCCCGTTGACTCTACCGTTCGTCTTACCATTAACTTGGCCGTTCACTCTGCCGTTGACTCTACCGTTCGTCTTACCGTTGACTCTACCATTGGTTCTCCCGTTGACCCTTCCGTTCGTCTTACCGTTAACTTGGCCGTTGGTTCTACCATTTACAGATCCATTTGTCCTTCCATTCACCCTGCCGTTCGTCCGGCCGTTCACGTGTCCGTTGGTTTTACCTCTTACTCTACCGTTCGTTTTTCCTTCCATCCGACCTTGGACTTTACTTCTATCTACACCGTGAACCCTTCCCTTGCCTACCTCTTCTTCATCTGCCTTCTCGAAGTAGCCCTCTAACCCCACCCAGCCATCTTTGAATACCAGATCGAGTATCTCTGAATCTGAATAATCCACGCTCAACGATACCAACTTTAATAGATCTCTATCATCTTCCTTCTCGAGCTTGATCGTAGCATCAGTGAGTGACTGGAGTGATGTGATCTTCTCTTGATCTTCTATCCTTTCGAGCAGGTACAGGGTAGTAAAACCGCTGGTTTTGATCCTCTCCATCATCTTCTGGATATGGGGGACAACTGATTCCCACTCGAACATGTTCGAAGCCCTATCTAGGCAATCGATGAGGGCCACTTTGTTCGGAGTGTCTTTTAGATGAGATAACGCCTTGTTAACGCTGATACTGACGTTGAGTATATCTCTGCTGGACTTGATCACGTTGTTTCCCTCTACGATCCCGATGACCCTTTCTTTATTGTAAGAATACCAATCTATGAAGAACAATCTATTTTCTTTCAGGGCTTTTTCTACATCTACCCCACTATCAACCAATATGTCCTGATACTTCTCTGGATCCATCCTCGATAGGACTATAAGAGCGGAAGAACCTTCCTTCAGATTCTCGGCTATGAATTGTACACCTATACTATCCCGAGTCTTACCTGGCAACCCTTCCAGCAGTAAAGCTGTTCCGGGGACGAACTCCCCGATATTTTCTTCAAGTCCGGGTACACCAGATCTTATTTCCATATTATTCCTTTACCTCAATACCTCTTCAACCGAGATGTCTATCCCATCGTTCATTATCAAGAAAGGATGTTTGTAAGGGTCGTGCCTCGTGAATCTCATCTTGCTTATCTTCAGACTTCTCCTGAACTCACCGTCGAAATACTCATACCCTAGATTGATAACCGAATCCGTAACGAATCCTTCTACACCGATATCCGACTTCTCGGTTTCAGCGATCAACAGCGTAACGATGTCTTTCTCTTTCAAGAACCTGCAGAACTCGAAAAGACTCCTCCTCAATTTCTCCGTTGAAGAATAATACAAAGATACCGCGCTTATCGAATCGATAGCCAAACGGTGGATATCGTCGCTTTCCAAGAAATTGTCCAAGAATTCTTGTAGTTCGTCGAAGGCGAGGTACGATTCATCAAGATTACCCCGTCTTATCTCCCCGTAATCTATCATATACGCTTCACCTTTTTCGTAAGGTTCCCAGTCGAGATCGAATGATTCCACGGCCCGCTTCATGTTATCTCTGCTTTCTTCTACAGATAAGAAAAGACCCTTCTCTCCTTCTTTAACTCCCTCCTGGATATACTGTAGTCCGAATAGAGTTTTTGCACTGCCTGTCGGCCCTCTTATAAGGTGAACCGTCTTTTCCGGAAAACCTCCGTTAACTAAATCGTCTAGTCCATCTATCCCTGTTTTAATCCTTTTCATTTTACCTCTTCCTCCAATACAGATCTATACCTGTTTGGTAGATCAGCCAATAATCTTTCTAGGTCTAAACTATCTCTATAATTTCTCACTATCCCTTTACCAGCCCTTCCTAAAAGTCTCAATGTAGGCTGGATACCGATCTTATTCTCGTTATAATCTAGAAGTTTATTGATATTCTCAACGATAGTTCTATTTTCCTTCATAGTAGACGTGTCACATTTAACTTCCTTCGGAACCATGCCGTAGAGAGTTTGTGTTCTGTAAAGTATGGAGTCATATAGTTCGGAGAAGAATTCTAAAACTTCATCTCCCTTTTCTTTTTCCTCCCTAAGATCATAATTCAAATCGATCTCCGGGTTTTTGATCATGTATTCCTTGACCCTTCTAGTCTTACCTTTCGCTTCTCTCATATCTAGAATTTTTACTTCATGGAGTTCTTCTAGATATTTACTAGCAGTTGCAATATGTATCCCGAGTTCTTTAGCCACATCACTTGATTTAGACCAACCTTCAGAAAATAGATACCTAAGTATGTCTAGTGAATGTTCTTTGCCTAGAACGTACGCTTTTCTTTGGAATTCCTCCTCAGGCATTTTTACACCAAAGTTATAAACTTTAGGCCGCATAAACATTAGCACTAAAGCTTTAATGCTACTATACATTAAGAGTTATATATACTTTCGGAAAAGGTTGCGGCAGATTGAAGTTTACTCCAGATATAAAAAAGAAAAATAAAGAAAAGGGGTTTGTTTTTAGTTGTTCACTCGAACTCTTCTTCTGGTTCTTCTGTTTCCTGGGCCTCTTTCAACGAATTGATCTTGCTGTTCAACATTACCGCTACACCTACTAGACCGATGATCAACAAGATTATCAGCACTATACCGTAGGTGTTCATCAGACCCTTCAGCTCTTTGTCGTTCTCTTTAAGCTCGCCGTCGTTCTCCTGTAATTTGTCTGTGTCATCCTGTAGATTGTTCATGGTTGAATCCTGTGTGTCCAATCTGTCGTTTATGTTTGAAGTTGAGTTGTCTATCTCGTTGTTAAGTTCGTTGTTGGAAGAATGAATCAGATCTTTCAATGAAATCTCAGTTTGATCTATTATGTCTTTCAAATCTTCCATATCATCGTACAAAGTTTTGTTGAGATCATCCATCTCTCCAGCTAGATTGTCTTCAGTGTTCGATATATCTTCACTCAATTGATCCATATCGTCTTCCGTGGCGTACGTTGACGTGTAAGTGATCGTGATTTCCTCGGTGGCGCTGTTACCAGCTTCATCTTCAGCAACGATGTGTACAGTGTTATCTCCTTCTGCGAGATTCACGTTCGCACTGAAAGATGTAGAGCCTTCAGAGCTTGCAAGATAACCGTTGACATAAACGTCTGCATGTGCATCGTCAACTGTTCCAGAAACTGTTACCGTGCTGCTCGTAGTTTCACTAGGTGCGGTCACATTTGATATCGTCGGTGCAGTCGTGTCGCTGGTTACAGTCTTTGTTACTGTCATGGTATTTCCGTATGGGTCTGTTGTCACGAAGGTCAATACGTTCTCGCCTTCGGTCAGGCTAACGCTTCCTGAGAATGTTCCGTCTGCGTTAACCGTCATGCCGTTTCCGTTGACCGTCAATGAAGAACCAACTTCTGTAGTTCCAGATACTGTTACACTAGTAGATGCTGTAAGTTCTGGAGGATCATTGACCATCAGTTGGGTCTCCAGGTCAGCGTGTACAACGTATGATTTTTCGACTGTAGTTCCAAATGGATTTGTCGAAGTTATCGATATCAAATTGTAGCCGTGCGATAGAGTGACCATCTTCGAGAATGCACCAGTTGCATCGACGGTCACCATCTCGTCGTTTATGTGTACTGTAGATATCTCGCCGGTATCCCAAACCTGAGTTACGCCTTCTACGCTGAGACTGCTGGCACCCGTAGTTTCTCCGGGCATCACTTCTGTGGCTCCGTCCATCATGTGTACTTCGAACGGTGTCACGCCGTGGTCTACGTTGAAGTAATATGTAGAAGACCATATCGAGTTACCTCCTGTATCGTTGACCATGACGGTTATCGAATGGTCACCGCTAGCAACGTTGCTGTATATGTCGTGTACCGTTATCTGATCGTTTATATTGTCTATCATGAAGGCTTCTGTCGGGATCATGTTCCCATCAATATAGATCATCGCTAAATCCATACCGCTGTAGAATGTCGGGTCAGAATAGTCGAAGACGATGTTATGGCTCGGTTCTGT
Source organism: uncultured Thermoplasmata archaeon (assembly GCA_964522285.1). Classification (GTDB taxonomy): domain Archaea; phylum Thermoplasmatota; class Thermoplasmata; order Halarchaeoplasmatales; family Halarchaeoplasmataceae; genus CAZFVW01. Next base: position 17,177 of record CAZFVW010000001.1, read on the forward strand.
CAAATTCACCATGGACATCGTATTGTTCCATGTCACTGTTCCTGGTAATCTGTCATTCAACTTGATGTGTATCGGTATCGTTATACCTAAAGATGATCCAGGTCTCCCGATACTGATCATACCGCTGTAAATACCGTGTTGAGCGGGCAGATCGTATGTCATGTTCATCAGGAACGTATCTCCAGCGTTCATACTTGCGGGTACGTCGGTTAAGTTGAATTCTCCGTCTACTGAATAATACTTGTCCACATTCAA
>CAZFVW010000001.1:17441-27147 GCA_964522285.1 uncultured Thermoplasmata archaeon
CAAAGTGAACGGTGTTCCCTCGGTTCCGCTGTAGGTGTTGACAGCTGCAAAATAGAGACCGTCAGCCGGATTATCCATCTCGATATATTCATCGGAACCACCTGTTCCAGATTCTGCTACCACCGTATCGCCCATATCCGGTACACCGTCGCCATCGTCTAACAGTAATCCAAGATCGAGGTCTTGTGCGGATGATGAAAGATCTGAGATCAGTTTCTCTACACCTACGACCTCTATATCTATGTGTACAGAGTAATATACCCAGTAAGTTTTACCAAAACCACCATTGGGTGCATTACATTCATCGACGTGTGTCTGTTGATCTATCCTCTGAGGACCTGTTACACTAACATTCACGCTGCTGTAATCTGCTCCGGCTTCTACTACCATCGGGAACTGACCCGCTGTTTTCGTAGCTACGTCGCCTGCAGAGGTTATGTCATATTCTTCGGTGATATTATCTGGAGTTACTGAACCGGGTATGAATATCTCTCCACTGAATTCCTGGTAATCGTCGTGGCCGGATATCTGCTTGCTGTGTACCGCTACCATGTACATCCCGGGTTCGAGAGGATCGTCTGTGATCATACCTACTTCGCCGGAATAATCTTCAGTACTTCCGTAGACTTCCAATTGATAGTTACCGTATGTACCATTATCTATGGAAGATGAGAATGCGTCTCGGTAATCATCGGGGTTTGGCGTGATTGCGGGATCAGCTAATAGATAGGCCTCGACTTCACTAAGTGGATCGTCGTAATTCAAGTTCATCGCGACCGGTCCGTCTGTTACATCATTAAGATGGAAATAATAGAATCTCCAGTCTCCGCTTCTCGGATATGATCCGGCCCAACTACCGTACACTCTGTCGTTCCTGTAAACTCCGCTTTCATGCGCGGGATCTCCGCTTCCGCTGCCGAATTTGAAGTTTAGATCTCTTGAATCTGTTGCGTTATATATGGCTCCAACGTTCACCGTTACGGGGATAATTGAAGTATCACCGTTATCTGTATTCTCTATCATCACTTTACCGTCGTAGAATCCCATCGGTGCCGTTGCAGGTACGTCAACAGTTAGATTGAAATTGATATCTCCGATTGAAGCGATATTCCCTGTTGCATTGTCTATACTGATCCAATCCCATGTAGTCTCGTTATACTGTTCTATATTTAGAGTGAACGGTATAGGTCCTGGACCGTATGGTTGCGAAACAACCCATAATGGTCTAACTCTAAGAACTATGCCATCGTGGGCTCTATCAAGCATATTATGTATGTCGGTATAAGTGCTTGTCTGATCTGGATAATAAGAACCAGATGCTATCCATTGGTAAGTGATCCTGTTCCTTTCATCATATCCATCATAAGAACCGTTTCCGTCAACATCTGTCCAATCATGGTATTCTAAGAAAGCATTTTGCTTATAACCAAAGGCATCAACGTTATCAAGTAGTTCATAATCTGTATGTACACCAAATCTATAAAGATCTGAATTAGTAGTATCTATCGGTCCGGCATACGTACCATTAGGATACCACATACCCGTATGGTTGATTATCAAAATGGGAATTGGTCCAGTACCGGGGATTCCGTATGCTGAAAGGTCAGTAGTACCGGAATCCAGTTCTAACGAGTTCTCACCAGTCTTCTCAAGGTGTGTTGGTTTAATCTCGTAGTTAACGGGATCTGTAGAATTTAAGTTGGTCAACGTGAACTTTTTCTGGTCTTGATCTCCAGGCTTCATTATATTCGCATTGTGATCTGTGGATGCACTGGTCGTAGGATTCGTTCCAGGTCTCCAATCTTCAGTGTTACGTACGTACATCCCATCTTCTAGGATGGCCATATTTACAGATTTACTGGCATTGACCATCCCCGCTCCTTGTGCGAATACAGAGTTGTTCAGATTATCAGCACCCTGCATGACCAATTCTTTAACCTGACTGGCCGTTGGTCTTGATAACCGGGAATCGTGGAATGCTTGATATACCAAAGTCGCTACGCCAGCTGCATTCGGTGCAGAAAGGCTCGTACCTGACCAGAGGTAGAAAGCATCGCTTCCACCGAATCCGCCCATAGAATATGCATGGTTATTGAGCGGATCTCCGCCGTAACCGAACTGTCCGTTCGCCATCACGTCTGGACCGTGTGCTCCTATACAATCCGGACCTCGGCTGGACATGCTCGTCACATCGCCGTACCACGGGTTCGGACCTCCATCGTACTGATACCAATCATCGACTCTGTAGTACATGTTGGAGCTTGCACCAACAGATAAAATGTTCTGTCCACCGGAAGGAGCTCCCATTGTACCGAAACCGCTTCCTTCGTTACCTTCTGAATTCACGAAGAGCGTGTTCCCTCCAGACTCGTTAGTTCCGACGTAATCCATCAAACGATCGTAGTAGTTGTGTCCACCAACGTTTATAGGATAACTGTTACCGAAACTGCTAGAAGCTATCTGTGCCTGGTCGTCATGAGTTGATTCATCTCCGTCGAATCCCTGAGCTGAGAAAAACATGGACGCATATCCCGAGTCGAAGTAAGCGAGGGTGTTGCTGGGATACTCGAAGAAGTGTCCCATCGGAATTATAGTGGCGTTCGGTGCGATTCCCTGGACTATGCCACCGCCTCCAGAAGGATTAGGTGGGTTAGAAGATCCAGGTACTCCTGTAACTCCCTGACCTACTACAGCACTTGCTGTCCAAGTACCGTGTGCTCCATAAGAACCTGGTCCGTTGAAGTCTCCCATCAAGCAGACCAAGTCGCCTGGTGCAGGTTTATCATAGTAAGGTGCTGATCCAGGGGTTCCGTCTCCTAGGACGAAATCCCATGCGTCTGCTCCGTACATAGATTCAATATACCCTGGTGGAACGCCCAACTTCAGGTTGATAAGTGCGTTCATGGCTTCTCTGTAATGTTGAGAGTACGGAAGCGGCATCCTCTGTCCGGAGTTGTTCTGATTAGATACGAAAGTTACCATACCTCCAGAGATATCTCCGATACCGTCTCCGGTTATGTCCTGCGAGAGAACTTCTGAATCTCTAGCAGTACCGTTGAGCTTAGCAGGGGTTTCATCTCTGAAACTCCTATCGTTATCTAGATCAACGGTCACATTGGTCCAAGCTCCAGTTGAATTCTGAGTCAGTAATAGTGCTGGTTTCTCACCATACATCTCATGTAGAGCGTCATCTGGATGCATACCGAATCTGACCATCTCTCCATCGCTTACAAAATCAGGTAGTTTGTAGAGATTTTCGCCAGATGGTTTTTCATCGTAATACGCTACCATCCCCATGTTGTTCGTATCATATGCCTCTGTCTCGTAAGATGTGTTCACGAACCAACTCGTACTTTCATCCGGTTCACCAGAAACCACGTAATCCGCCATCGACATTGGATCGAAGGCTATCGGGTATCCGTCGTACTGCTTCAGATAAGCTGGTTTTGTCGGGTCCCATTCATATCTCGCGTGTTTCCCCCTGATGTCCGGTTGAGCCATATCGAAACCAGTGTCCATGAATGATACTTTTACACCATCACCCTTGTACCCCATATCATGAACTTCGTCGACGTGGTGCTGCATCTTGGTATCCTCATCGGTTCTAATATCATTCCCACCATCAGCACTAGATATCTGTTCTTCACTGCTGGATTCTCCCATCACCTTCTCCATCTTTTCGGGATCCATCAGATCGGGCTTCAACCTTTTCTCGTTCAGATTACCTTCTTTCTTAAGTCGGTTTATCCGCTGTTTAAGCTCTTCCTCCGTCGGAAATTCACCTTCATCAACGGAGAACCTTTCCTCTATCGTTTCTGTACTAGTATCTTCTTTCAGTGATCTTTCCTCGATATTATCCGAGGCTGTGGTCGTACCGAAAAGTACGCCAAAGGTAGAAATCACCAAAAGTGTAGTCACCAGTACGCTAACTATCTTGCTATATTTTCTTTTATTCATTTTTTAGTCCTCCTAAATTATTTTTAGGATTATGAAATATATCTTCCCTTTGCACTCACTAAATAATCAACAGGCAATATAAAATTTTCCGTTTGTAAAAGAAAAATATATAAATAAAATTAATATCATATTAATATTAAGGAGGGGTTGATATATGATGGAGCAAGTCCTTAAGCGGGATGGAACGAAAGAGATACGGTATAATCAGCATCTATGCGATGAAGAGCATAGATAATGTACTTTCTAAAAAGAAAAAGATGAAGAAAATAGTGGATGTTAAATTCAAGGTAATTAATTATATTACGCCGTAAATGATATATATCTTCATTCAATACATCTTAGCGATGCTGAGACGTGAACATATTTGGGTGATAGTACTGGTTTTGTGTGTTTTATCGATCAACGTTATCCCACGTCAGCTGGAAGATGAAGAAGATGATATCTGGACTTTAAGAGAAGCTTATTACAACGAGATAAGAGAAAAGGATGAAAGGAAGCCTGTTGATAACTATAAGATAAAAGACCGGGTAAATGAAACCATATCTATTAAGATCCCAGGCATATATCACTATAAGGATGAAGATGGTGATGAAAGGGTCGGCTACGATCTAAATGAAACCACGTATCTAACAGGTGTTAGATTCGGGAGCTTAGGGGATTATTTTACTTACTTTAAGGGCAACAGAACTTTTGAAGTCGGTGAGGAGAACAAGTTCACGATGGAGAAAGAAGGATATCCATTTAACTATCTATACCCGAGGTATCTACCAGAAGAAACCATCGAACCGGTATATTACAATTCTATAATGATGGATTACAGCATGTTCGTTCCTAGGACCATATTCAATACGACCTTTGAGAGAGATTTCTACCGTAACAACGGGTCCTTCAGATTCGAGGTGAAGTTTAACGAGATACACGATTTCTTTCCCAGCGATGTTCCTATGAGTAAGGCAAATTTTTCGAGGATAGTTGATATGAGAGAAGATTTCACCAACTTTTCAGCTAAGATCTATGATGCAGAAGGAGAGGTAGTTGAGGATATAGATGACGGTAAGTTAGACAGCGATAGAAGATTCCATGAAGGAGATAGGATAGTTGTCGAAGGAAAGTACTGCTATAAAACGAGTTGTAGGATAAAATTTTATATCTCTTTTGAGGCTCATAATGATGAAAGCTACAGATTTTTCTTTTCTGATTATTACTATCTGTGAAGGTGATAATGATGAATGAAATATATGGAAGATTTACCAGGATTTTTTTCTTTTTTGTTCTATTTTTACTAATATATTCCAGTACAGCTGCCATGGGAGCTGAAGACCTAGATGATTTCAGAAATAAAGGAACTTTCATCGAAGGAAAAAAATTCGCTGAGCCTTTCAATATCCAGTCGGATGAGGAATTCAGCGACTTTGTTGAAGAGGAAGATGTTGCAGGAACGGGCACAGAAGAAGACCCGTACGTGATAGAGAACTACAACATTCTAGCTTATGATGTTGGATATGCCTTCTATCTTAGGAATATTTCATATCATCTTATCATCAGGGACTGCTATTTTAGGAGGAACGGAGGGAACAGCAGAATAGATATGGATGGTAATCTGGTTTTACAGAATTTGAGTAGTAGCGTTATAGAAAACTGTACATTCTCCGGGAGCAGAACTCCCGGAATAAACATGAGGAACTGCAGTGATGGTTTCGTCTTGAGGGGCAATCATTTCTTCGGAGATGGTGTGCAGGAAAAGAACTGCAATAACACCCTCATACGTCATAACTATTTTAACAGATGCAGTCTGGAGATGTCGAATTCCAGCTATCTAGAGATACATCATAATGAATTCGTAGATACTAGGATAGAGATCAAATCTAGTTCTAACAGGAGCCAGATATTCGATAACTCTTTCAACGATTCAGGAATTTCGATAGTAAGGTCTTCCAACAGTACGATCTATGAAAATCATTTTTATCATTATTCGTATCAAAAATATTTCCATCCCACCCGCAATAATGTCGAGATAAGAAGTTCTCATGATAATGAAATATTCGATAATAAATTCATCAACGGCAGCGCTGGTGTGTATATAAAGTATACATGTTGGGGGAATAAGGTATATTCAAATGAATTCAGATCTTTCTCTTCGGGTATATTTTTGGAAAGTGTCAATAACAGATATGGTAAACATAGACCAAACTACATATTTTCTAACAGGTTCGAATCGGGAAGTACAGCTATCTACTCTGATTATGCCCATAAATTAGAGATATATGACAACGAGATAGAGGGGATGAAAAGGAATGGTATCTCTATATGGATGGGCGAGGATATACATATCTATGATAATACGATAACAGGGTCAGGTGAAAACGGTATCAATTTACGGAATTCTAAAATAAATCTGATCGAAGGTAATACCATCACGGATTGTAAAAAGTACGGTGTACGATTGAATAATTCTCGTTGGAATGAAATCGGAGAAAATGATCTGATCGGTAATGTGAAAGGTATCTATAAAACAGGTGAGGGTAAAAGGAAGAATACCATCTACTCGAATAACATCGATAACAGGTTCATATTCAATTACTACCCGTTGTTCTGGATATCGCCATTAATCGTACTTGTTTTGGTTTATCTGTACTTTATAAAGAGAAAGTTGAGTGATTGATTTACGTTAACTCCGATCAACGTGTTTTAGAAGTCGTTCATTCGATCATATCGTAGTTATCCAAGCGTTTGAGAGCTTTCAGCGTGAGTATCCCTTTCCACTCATCGTAGGCCGGTTTCATTTCTCCTTCGTAGATCGAGGTGTCCCATGACGGTTCTAGGATGTGTTTCGACTCCAGTTGGTTTATGATGAAGTCCAGGTTATCGTTTATCTTCTCTTCAGGGATACCGTAGTTTGGAAGTTCCGGGTGTGGTACGAAATCTAGTGGGGTGGGGACGTATTCGTTCCATCTATCTTCATCGTAAACTACGAGCTGTTCTACAGCTCTGGAGATGTGCTTTTCGAGTAATTGTTTCTTATCTCTAGGTATCTCCTGGTACAGGTGGATATAACAGTAGATCTCGATATCCGAGTTGAACTCCTCTTTCTCTCTTAGATTAAGGATGGCGTCGTCGATGAGTTTTTCCGTATCTATGAGATCCGTGTAGTTCCTGTATCTGTACATGTACGCGATTATCTCGGCTGTCGGGTTACCCCAGTTCTTGTCTATCATGGTCATCTCTGTGTCTTCGTCGTAGTGCCACCAAAAGGTGTGGGGATGTTCGTTGACTTCTTTAGGTACGGCGAACCATCCGTTCCTTTCTTCGTCGAAAGTCCTTTCAAGGTAAGCGATGGCGTCCTCGAGCATCCCTTGAGCGGGGAGTACGCTGTCGACGTTCTTTAGGTACCTGATAGCTATGGAGGTAGCTAACGGTGATGAGTTAGGTAATCTGAAGTCCGGTTCTAAATCGTTACCGAAACCTCCGTCGTCGTTCTGGTAGTGTGCGAGTCGTTCGGCGACCTTCTCTTCCGCCCCGTTCTTGAATCTGTTCTTGAACCTGTGAACTTCTAACGGTCTGGCGTTGGATTCTATCAGGTCGGCTATGTTGTCGAACGTCGATCTCTTCAATTTCAACATGAGTTCATAATGTGTAGATTATCTTTAAGATTTTCCATCTTGTCTTTGATGATATCTATGGAGTTTACTAACTTATATCTAATCTTGTTTATGGATCAAAACTTAGTTTCGTTAAGAAATGTAAGGATATATGGATGTGGAGTTATCTTCGATCATTTTTTTTACTAAATATTAAGATAACAACCATAACAATCAAGATAAAAAATATGATGCTGATAGATATGAAAAAATCATCTACAGGAGAATAGACACCGCCATGAGCTGAATGATAAGGATCGTTATCCACTGACCAGGACCCAGAATCCTCATCTACATCAAATTGTATTGATTTAGCATCCAAATTTTTTTGATATGATTCGTTTATATATTTTCCCCGAAAACTAATATTCAGATTAGTTTCAAAAACTAATGGATAACCAATTCCTTGATTGTGAGATATCGTCAAATACAACTGTTCGGTATCATTAAGTTCACCTTCCCAATAAAATTCACCAGCGTGTTTATTGACGTAGTACAATCTTTTATTGGTGATCTCTAAAACGGCATAAGCGTTGTTACTCGTGATGTCATATGGTACGGTCACATTATATGTTACATTAACTGGATTATTGACATATGGTTCACCGTAAACGTACAACTCGGTATCTATGTCTATATCAGGGGTTTCATATGTTTTGTTGAATAAATAACCCTCTTCTTTATTAACGATGATATACCTTATCTCGTTAGACAACTCACTTCCATCCTCATTTATCGATGCAGAAAGTAGCCAATATCCCTGTTTCACACATTTAACTTTCGCTTTCAATGTTTTTGTTTCGCTTTCTTGGATCGTTCCATCCCAGGATAGATCACCAGAGATAAATTCAAAACCCTCGGGTAGGAATATCTTAGCCTTGATCTCTTCATCGTTATACAAATTTTCTATACTATAGTTTATATCAAATATGCTGTTCAATTTTGGTTCATGAGATAATGTAAGGTTCGTTTCAAAATCTTGATGATAATCGTCTTCGTCATATTTTTCTGGTTCATATGGGATACGTGTACTTTTTATTTTGATCTGTTCACAAAATACTTTGTTTCCGTTATTGTATACTGAGTAAAAATTATACCTAAAACCATATATATCCGATATGTTTTTATCCACAAAAATCGTTCTATTCTTATCAACATTATAGACCCTTTCCGAGTCGTATCTTTCGATCTTATAACCCTCTAAAATTCCATCTGGATCGGGTGGATTAACCCACTCTATTATGACAAGCCCTTGGTGAACGAATGACGAGATATTCTTTGCTCTTATTTTTTCGATATAAGGGCCATATGGTGAAGATGATACTTGGAAACCGTATGTTTGATCTGTATAATATATTTCAGGTGAATCTACTACTATCTCGAAACCTGCACTTCTTGACCCGTATTGACTACAATTTACATCGGTGACCTTACAGGTAACGCTGTACCACTTGTTGGTTGAGATCTTTTTTGGGAATTCCTGATAGATAACATAATCTATTAGATCGGGTCCTATCGTAATATTAACGTTGATGTTCTGCAAGTCTTTTTCACACTCCACTCTATACTTCAATGTAACATTTTCAAAAGCCTGAACTCTAAAATCACCTTCGAAATAACCATCTATCTCAACTTGTTCTAGATCTTGGCCTTCGACTGTATTTGTTTTTGTTAGTAGCGGGGCTATTATTGCCATTAAGACTAAAATGATCACCGTTATCTTTAAAGTCGTGCTTTTACCCAACATCAATTGATATTAATCGATATTATTTTATTTACTTATTTCCCACTCAAATCAATAATTTTTTGTTTTTAATCAAAAGGCCGATAACGATGGTAAAGTATGATCCGAAGATATTGAAACAATATGCTAGGGGTCTGTTTAGACAGGCTTATATCACGATGTTCAAATGGTTTTCAGGCCTTCATCTTCTCTAAGTCGATGCAGGTGATATCGTCTTCAGTTATATCGGTTTTGAAGGATCTAGTGAAGAGGATGATCATTCCATCACATCCGAGAAGATCGTGTAGATAAGGTTTTCTAGCTCTTCTCTTTTCCTTTCTACCCTCAAATCGATGATCCTGTCGATTTCTTCGGATTCGATCTCCAT
>CAZFVW010000002.1:0-23341 GCA_964522285.1 uncultured Thermoplasmata archaeon
GCGGCCAACCGACCCATATCCGTGGAGATGGCCGAAGAGATGGATAAGATATTCGTCGAGGCGTCTATCGCACCGGGCTACGAGGACGGTGCCATCGAAGTGCTGAAAAACAAGAAGAACATCCGCATCATGGAACTCCCTGATTGGGATCCGGAAAGAAGGGGCTACGAGATAAAGAAAGTGACAGAGGGGATGCTGGTCCAGGAAAGGAACAGGTCCAAGATAAACAAAGAAGACTTCGAAGTCGTCAGCGAAAGAAAACCGATAGAAGACGAATTAGAGGCCATGGAGTTCGGTTACAAGGTAGTAAAGCACGTCAAATCGAATTCCATAGTGTTCACGAAAAAAGATCAAACCGTAGGGATAGGTGCAGGCCAGATGAGCCGCGTAGATGCGGTGCACATCGCCAATATGAAAGCCATGCTGGATACCGAAGGCGCGACCATGGCTTCGGACGCCTTCTTCCCGTTCAGGGACGGCGTAGATGCAGCTCACGAAGCCGGGATCACATCAGTCGTCCAGCCCGGTGGTTCGATCAGGGACGACGAAGTTATAGAAGCCGTCAACGAACATGATATGAGCATGGTGTTCACAGGATTCAGGGTGTTTAAACATTGAATGAATATAAGGAACTCGAGGAAGAATACGGGACCCCGGAAGATTATCTCTACTCGCTCCAGAGGAAAGGAGTCAAGCTTGGATTAGAAAAGATAAGAGATTTCCTATCCAATTTCGGAGATCCGCAGGAAGATTACGACAAGGTATTGATAGCCGGCACTAACGGTAAGGGTTCTGTAACCACCTTGGTGTCCAATATCTTAAAGGAAGCCGGTTACAAGACCGGTCGGTTCATTTCTCCACATCTCTGTTATTTCGGAGAACGTATAACCGTTAACGGTGAGATGATAACCGAAGACCAGCTTTGGGAACTGATAAGACAAGTGAAACCGGTTCTGGAACGTATCGATGAAGAGACACCGGAGAAGAGGCCCAGCTTTTTCGAAGTCCTCACCTCGCTGGCATTCATGCACTACTCGAACGAAGATATCGACATAGCTGTTCTTGAAGTAGGGATGGGTGGCCGATTGGATGCCACGAACATCTCGAGCCACAAGATCTCAGCCGTCACCACCATCGGGATAGACCATTCAAAATATCTCGGTTCTACAAAGGAACAGATCGCCTTCGAGAAGGCTGGGATAATAAAGAGGGGCAATTATTTCGTAACCGGGGAGAAAGAGGAGGAACTGGCCCGCTATTTCGAGAAGGTTTGTGAAGATAGGGGGGCGTTCTATCACCACGCTATGGATAGAGAATATGAGATAGATACGGGCCCGTTGACTTTAACCACCCCCGAGTACGGGGAGATCGAAGTGCCAGGTATAGCGGAATGGCAGGCGGAGAACACTTTGGTGGCGATAGGCATAATCGAAGGGCTCAGGAAGAAGGGCTACGAGATTTCGGATGAAGTCCTAAAAGAGGCTATCGAAGGTACGACATTACCCGCCCGTATGGAGACAGTGAAAGAAGAGCCTTGGATAATGATGGATTCTGCACACAACCCCGCAGGGATGGAAGCGCTGAAGAAAGGGTTATCTGAACTTGATTACGAGCGACTTCTTTTGGTCATAGGTGTTCTCGAAGATAAAGATCATCGGAGGATAGTGAAGACCATAGGACCGGAAGCGGATAAAGTATTCACCGCAGAACCCGTCAGTAAAAGGAAACTAGACCGCCAGGTTTTAGTGGAGGAATTCTCGGTTTTCGCACCCTCCCAAAGTCACCGAGAAGGTATAGAGGCCGTGGATGCAGCAAAAAAAGAATGGAAAAAAGGTGACTTGATAATGGTGACCGGTTCTATATACTTACTCGGAGATATCAGGAGGAAGATGTGATAATATGTCCAAAGAGATCGATTACGGTGAGATGATAAGGAGGCTCAAGGAAGAATTCCAGATAGGTGCATTCCCGGGTAAGAATCCAGATTCTAACGAGATACCCAGCAGGTCGCCTTTCAAAGTTCTGATATCCACGATATTATCACAGAGGACCAAGGATGCTAACACCCATAAGGCTTCGAAAGCTCTGTTCAAAAAGTACGATACACCTGAAAGGCTGGCCAACGCCCCGGTAGAAGAAGTCAAAGAGATGATACGTCCAGCGGGTTTCTACAACGTGAAATCCGAGAGGGTGAAAGAGGTCGCCGGGATAATAAAAGAGGAATACGACGGAGTGGTGCCAGAAGACTTCGACCCGCTCATGGAGTTGCCAGGAGTCGGGAGAAAAACAGCCAACTGCGTTCTGGTATACGGTTTCGGAGAACCCGCCGTTCCCGTGGATACACACGTACACCGGATCAGCAACCGCTTGGGTATCGCGGATACCAAGACCCCGGAAAAGACCGAGGAAGTTCTTGTCCAAGAGATACCTAAAGAATACTGGATCGAGATCAACAGGCTGATGGTGGAGTTCGGTAAGAACATATGCAGGCCCAGGAACCCGAAGTGCGATGTATGTCCGTTAACTGATATGTGTGACTATTACCAGGAGGTCTATCTAGATGAAGATCGATAGTATAGACATCTACCCGATATCCATAGATAGGAACGAGATATTCAGGATCGCTACCGGCTCTTCGAAAACGGCTGAAAATGTTGTTGTGAAGATCACTATAGACGGAGTTGAAGGATGGGGTAACGGAACCCCGAACAGCGTCACGAAAGAGACGACAGAATCTATCCTCAAGGCCATGAAGATAATGAAAAAAGATCTTGAGGGTGAGGAAGTGGATGTAGATGAGATATGGACACATCTAGACTCTAAGTTCCCACACGATAGAGCAGCCATAGCTGGGGTCGACGTAGCTCTTCACGATGCTCTGGCAAAGTCCGAAGGAAAGAATTTAACTGACTTCCTAGGCGGGGAGAGAGCGGGAGTTCTCACAGACAGGACCATCGGGATAATGACATACGGAGACACAGTTGACCACGCGGTAGAATACAAAAGGCAGGGATTCAAAGCACTGAAGATCAAAGTCGGGCTTGACATCTTCGACGATATCAGGAGGATACAAGCGGTCAGAGATGAGATAGGCGATGATATGAAGATATGGATAGACGCTAACCAGGGTTATACCGTTCAGGAAGCGATCACTTTCTGCAGTAAGATAGAACAGTTCGACATCGAGTTCGTGGAACAGCCTGTGAGAGAGGATGATCTCGATGGTCTGAAGAAGGTCACCGAGGATTCTCCGATACCTATAATGGCCGATGAAACGGTAAAAGACCACGATATGGCCGAGAAGATATGCTCTGAAGGGATAGCGGACATGGTCAATATCAAACTCATGAAGTGCGGAGGAATCACCGGTGGTAAGAAGATAGTCGAGGTCATGGAAAAGTATGAAGTAGATGGGATGGTCGGGTGTATGGGTGAAGTAGAACCATCTATCGTGGCCAGCACACATCTTTACAATTCAACGGACCGTTTGAAGTACGCGGACCTGGACAGCCATTTCATGCTATCCGACAGTATATCTAGAGGGCTGAGTTTTGAAGAAGGTAAACTCTGGACAGTTGATAAGCCCGGGTTGGGTATCGAAGTGTTCGAAAGCAAAGTCAAAGAATATCTTATGGATCTGGAGGCTAATATATGATGATCGAAACACCGTCCAGGCTGCACATGGGCTTGATAGATCTGAGCAGAAAATTCGATAGGCAGTACGGTGCTCTTGGTGTGATGATAAAGGGCGGTTTCAAGATAGAGATAGAACAGATAGAGCAAGGGCTCGAAATAGATGGGACTGAAAGGGAAAAACGGGAAGTCTCTAAAGTCTACGAGAGCATGAAAAGTGAATACGGCATAGATTCCGGGTTCCGTGTGAAGGTTGAGAGGAGGGTCCCACGCCACGTAGGTCTGGGCTCCACGACTCAACTCTATCTAGGCACTGCGAAAGGTATGGCGGAATTATCTAGCATCGATGCAGATTCGGTAGAACTAGCCAGCGTGGTTGGCAGGAGCAGGTTCTCGGCCATAGGAACGTATGGCTTCGATCTGGGGGGGTTCATATTAGAGGGTGGCAAGGTCGAAAAAGATGATGTTCCCCCTCTTTGCTCAAGGATAGAGATACCGGGCGATTGGCGGTTCCTGATAGTCAATCCAAAAGAAGAGGAAGGGTACGACGAGACCGAAGAAAAACCGATAATGAAAGAAATAAAGGTAAAAGAGGAATATCCCCAGAGGATATCTCACCACATAATCATGGGTGTTTTACCATCTATAAAAGACGGGGATATCGAGGAATTCGCCGAACATATATCCGCCATCCAGAGGTTGGTCGGCCGGTCTTTCTCAGAGTATCAGGGAGGGGTATTTCACCCGGCGGTTTCAGATGTTATCGAGTTTTTAGAGGAGATCACGCTCGGGGCGGGCCAGAGTTCCTGGGGTCCCACGGCCTACGGTATAGTTCGCCAAGATGATGTCGAAGAAACAAAGAAAAAAGTCCAACGGTGGCTGGAAAAAAGGGAAGAAGAAGCCTACGTTTGGAGCGCTGAGCCAGATAATTCCGGTGCCAAAATAATAGACTAGACCATATCACTCGTTTTCATCTATCATCTCTTCTATAGCTCCGGCCAACTTCTCCGGTTCTTCCAACGGGTCCGCAGCGGGGATACCTAATTTATTCTGATAAGCGTCGATCTCTTCCATTTTATCTTCTTCCGATAGGTTCTCCGGATTGATACCCAAAGCGATAACATCGGCGCCTGAGAACAGTTTGATCATTTCTCTTTCGTGATGAACCGAGGGCATGGGCCAGTGGATCTCGTCTTCTTGGTAGTGCCTGTAAGCTCTTCCAGGTGCATGTATCAGAACCACTCCGTCGGGCTGGCTTCCTGATAGAACGGCTCTAGAACCGCAGACATAGGCGGGATGCGATATACTCCCCTGCCCCTCGATAAGTATAGCGTCGGGCTTTTTATCCTCCCAGGCCTTCCATATCTGGTACTCCAACTCCCCTACCATGTAATCACCCTTGATAGAATCCAAGGGTAAGCCGTAATCAGCACCCTGAAGGAGCCCGGTCTGGCCGGTGGCTATCCAACATACTTTGTAGCCTTCTTTTTTCAGCACTTCATACGTCTCTATCAAAGCAGTCCTCTTACCAATGGAACTGTCGGTCCCCAGGAAAGGGAGGGTCAAGGTGTCCATATCCTCCTTCCTATTCTGAAAGTAATGCAGCTCTTCAAGAGGTGGCGACTTTCTGATATCGTTCAAATCCACCCCATATTCTTCAGCAAGGCTGGATATCTCGTTGTCTTCGCTCAGGTATTGATGGAGGCCGGATACGATGTCCATCCCTTCCTTGATCGCATCCGATATATGTCTTCTAAAATTGCTCGGCAGGTATCCACCGATGGTCGCCACGCCGATTATCAGCTTTTCCGCATCGTCACCATCTTTGAACGTTTCTATATCCTCGTAAACCGGCACTTCCTCACAGTGTGAAACTATCTCATCGGTCGTTCTAACGGCGAATTTAGAATCGATAACACCGACTATATCGTACCTTTTCGAGTATCTGAGCAGACCGTGGGATGTCTTTGCGGAAGAATCGTCCAGGAACCCATCGGTCAGGATAACAGCTTTTTCCATGTAAACAGAATTTTATCGGTCGTTGATAAGTATTATGTTCAGGTGATGACTTCTTTTTCTTGAGAGAATTCTTCGTACACCTTTCCATCTATGATCTCTTTGAGGTGTTGGACAACCTTCCAGACCTCTTCATACCTGTTGTAAAGGGCGATCGGTGCTAATCTGATTATGTTAGGAGGTCTGAAGTCAGGGATAACCCCCCTGGCTTTCAAAGCCTGAGATATCCTAAAAGCTTCCTCATCTCTAGCCAGAGCAATGTGTCCACTTCTCTTTTCTGGATCTCTAGGCGATCTCACATAAAATGAGTAAGGCTCTTCGCTCAGTATCTCGTCCGCAAGATAAACAAGGTAAGAAGTCAACTTCTTCGATTTATCACGGATGTTCTCGATACCCGCCTCACGAATGATCTTCAACGATCCTTCCAGCGGTGCTGTATTTATTATCGCAGGGGAGGATATCTGCCAACCACCGGCGCTGTGAGAATGTTGAAAATCCAGGTTCATATCGAACTGCTTTTCCTTGATATATCCGAACCAGCCCTTTAGGAGCGGTTCTCTATCGAAGTGTTTCTCGTTGATGTAGAGGAACGCGGTGCTACCAGGGCCGCCGTTCAGGTACTTGTAAGAGCACCACATGGCGAAATCTACACCCCATCCATCGAAGTGATGTGGGATACAGCCGACAGAATGGGAGCAGTCGAACCCGATCTTGATACCCTTTTCATGCGCTTTCTCTGTCAGATACCCCATGTCTAGAAGTTGTGAGCTTCGATACAAAACAGAAGGGAGTAAAGCCACGTCTATCTCGTTGGTCATCAACTCTACGATCTTCTCTTCATCGAGGGTATCGCCGTCCTCGCTGGGTACGAGTACTAGATGTTCTTCGGGATCCAGGCCCTTCATCTTGATCTGACCCTCGAGGGCGTAGATATCCGTTGGGAAGGTCAACTCGTCGGCCAGTATCTTGGTCCTCTTACCACGGGGTTCGTAGAACGTGCTGACCAGCGAATGGATGTTCACGGTAGTGGTTCCGGTAGCCACGACTTCTTCATTTTTCGCTCCGACCACCGGCGCTGCCATCGCTCCCAGCCTCTCGGCCATGTAGAACCACGGTTTCTCTCCCTTTGTCCAGCCGTCGATAGCTCTGTTCTTCCACTCACCCAGAACCCGCTCAACACAGCTTTCAGCGTCCTTAGAAAGTAATCCCAGGGAGTTACCGTCCATGTAGATGGTGTCCTCGGGTATGTAGAATCTCTCCCGGAACTCTGAAAGTTCATCTTCCTCATCCAGCCCTTTAGCGAACTCCTCTCCAATTTCAAAATGATAATCCATGTGAACCGTGAAAGAAGTTGAAAGAATCGATTTAAACTTTATCGACGTCTACACATCACGGAAAAATAATAAATACGTAGAAATACAATTGTATAATTGGAGTGTAGATAAAATGGTTCACGATGTTGTGGTTGTAGGGGGCGGTCCCGCAGGTCTTTTCGCTAGTTATGAGATCAGTAAGAAGGATGTAGATATTCTAGTAGTAGATAAGGGAAAGGACGTCGAAGACCGCCGTGAAGACGAGATAATGTCAGGTATAGGCGGAGCCGGGACATATTCCGACGGGACCGTTAATCTGAGACCGGACATCGGCGGGAACCTGAGAGATTTCACCTCCAGCGACCAACAGGCTTGGGATCTGGTCGATGAAGTTTCGAAGATATTGAGCAGGCACGGCATGCCTCCTCCGCGAGAAAAGGATTCAGATAAGGAGGAAGAACTCAAAAGACGCTCCGCTTCGGTGGGAGCAAAATTCTTCCCGATAAATCAATCACACATAGGTTCTGACAAAGCCCCGGCCGTGGTGAGTTCTTTCAAATCAGAACTAGAGGAAAGGGGTGTGAAATTCAAAGTCAAAACCGAAGTCACTGAACTGATAATCGAAAACGGCAGGTGCCGAGGCGTCAAAACAAAAGATGGAGATGAGATCAGGGCGAACTATACATTACTGGCTCCGGGAAGGGTAGGTATAGACTGGGTCCAAAAACTCACAGACATCTATCCCTTGAAAGCGGATTTCGCCCCGATCGATATCGGCGTGAGCGTCGAAGTCCCCAGTATCATCATGGATCCTGTGACCGATGTGAACAGAGATCCCAAATTCCACCTTTACACCAAGAGCTACGATGACTTCGTCAGGACCTTCTGCATGAATCACAAAGGCTTCGTTGTGAAGGAATCTTACGACGGATTCATAGGTGTTAACGGCCATTCTAGAAAAGATATTGAGACCGAGAACACGAACTTCGCTTTCCTCGTAAGAGTCCAACTTACAGAACCGCTTGAAGATACAACGAAATACGGGAGAGCTATCGCACAGTTAGCCACCACCATAGGAGGAGGTAAGCCCATAGTTCAGCGTTTGGGTGATCTGAGAGAGGGCAGAAGATCCACTCACGATAGATTAAAGAGAGATCCCATCGAAAGGACGCTTAAGGATGTAACGCCAGGAGACATCTCCATGGCACTTCCGGAGAGAGTCATGGTTAACATCACAGAGGGTCTGGAAAAACTAGATAAGATCATACCCGGGGTGGATTCCAGCACGACTTTGCTGTACGCTCCAGAGATAAAATTCTACGCGAAAAGGTTGCAAGTTAGTGATGATCTGGAAACATCCGTAAAAGATCTCTACGCTGCTGGGGATGGAGCCGGATTGTCTCACGATATAATCAATGCCGCCGCGACCGGTCTTCTATCCGGAAGGGGCATAAAGAAAAAACTGTGAATTCTAACTTTCTCTTATCTTTATCTTCCTACATGGGAGATCAGATAATTTCAGGGCGTGGAGCCCGTTGTTCTCGTATATCATAAAACCTCCTTTGATGCCCACCATCTCACCCCGGTGTATCCCGGGCACCGGTCTGAGTCTGGGAACGGCTCTAAGGGGCAGCGTGATCGGATAGTCATTGAGGAAATTCAGTTTACCTACAGCTACACGGTTCTTGACCCCGCGGTATTTCGTTCGGATGGTGGTTTTATCGACCTTCTTGGACATGGATTTAAGTTTCTTTTTCGAGCTTATCCTTTCACTGATATCGAGCCTCTTACCGAGTTCTTTCTCTTCCGCTCTAGCTTTTTTTCTATGGTCTAATGTAGCCAACAGTGCATAGGCATCGGCGCCCTGCTCAATCATGCGCTTTTTGAGACGGGCTTTCTTTGTCATCCCTATCTTCGGATGTTTGCTGATGAAGACGAGATACACAGCGTGTTCCTCTTCACAGAATCCACCTTCACAGTTTGTGCAGTCACCCGGTTCGAATATGCAGTCTAGGTTGGGTATGGAGTCGGGAGCACAACCTTGGCACTGGCTAAATCGCTTTACAGTTCTTTTCTCTGGACAGGGGGCATATCCACCTTCAAAACTCCCAATACATATCTTACCCTGGGACACGTTGAAATCTATCTTACCCAGGTCGACGTCTTCGATATTTTCACCGTTGTATACCTTAAGACTGGGTGTGAACTTCTTCCACCCAAAAGATACAACGTGGACTTCTCTTTCCTGGAAAAGTTTCTCCCGCTCTTTGAAGAGTGTATCAGCTTGCTTGAACACGTCTTCCAATCCGTTATTTTACTATATTGCTTTTTTCCCGAGTATCCTGCGGGATATTTATATACGGACCTGCTTTTTAAAAAACAGATATGGAATATAAAACTATACAGGACACTGTCCACGGCAGTGTGAAGTTCACCGGCCCCTTCCTCAAGTTACTAGAATGTCCGGAAGTCCAGCGTCTACACAACATCAAACAATTGGGCCTGACCAAGCTGGTGTTCCCCGGTGCCAACCACACCAGACTTGAGCATTCCATAGGGACCTACAGAGTGGCAGGTAAGATGGCGGATAATCTAGATCTGCCCGAAAAGGAGAAAAATACGGTCATGTCTGCAGCACTGTTACATGATATCGGCCACGCACCTTTCAGCCACACCCTCGAGAATCTACTGAACGACGCTACAGAAAAAGACCACATGGATATAACCAAGGATTTTATAACCGGAGAGCGGGCCATCGACAGCGATAGAGAAGTTGAAAAGATACCCACTATACTGGAAGATCATGGGATCTCGCCAGAAGAGGTCGCGGAGCTCATAAAGGGTAAGGATGACAGGATAAGTTTGGACGAATTCAACGTACACGAAGGCCAGAAATACTTCGGAGGGGAGAAGTATCTATATCAGATGATACACGGACCCGTGGATGTGGATCAATTAGATTATCTTCTCAGGGATTCACATTACACGGGAGCAGCACACGGGATCATAGATATCGAGAGGATACTGCAGACGATAGAGATATACAACGGCGATCTTGTGATATCCAAAGGAGGTGTCCCCGCAGTCGAAGGGGTCCTAGTGGCGAGAGGGCTGATGTTCTCTTCCGTATACCTTCATAAAACCGCTCGTATAGCCGAGTTGATGCTGGCTAAAGCGGTGAAAGGGCTGGAAGAAGATCTAGAAAAATTATACTGGATGACCGATTACGAGTTGTTATCGTATCTAGAAGGTAAAGGTGGTTTCCAGAAGGATATAGTGGAGAGATTGAGATACCGGCGTTTGTATAAACGATGCTTCTCTCTGGATTGGGAGGAGATGGGAGATATCGGAAAAGATCTAGAGCCGTTCAATACCATCGAAGGGATAACCTCTCTTGAGAAGAAGATAGCTAGAAGAGCGGGGGTCCCTGGGAATATGGTTTTAGTTGATATCCCACACGATGAACTCAAACTCTCGGAACCTAGATTAACGAAAACCAACGTCAAGGTTTTAGACGATGGAAAATTGAACGAACTTTCAAAATACAGTCCACTAGCCCGTGCTTTACAGAGAAGGACAACACAGACTTGGGGGTTGATGGTCTCGTGCCCGACGGAATACAAGAAAAAGGTTTCTGCAGCTACAAAGAACGTTTTAGATTAAACGATAAGTATTAAATATATCAAAAATCTTTACTGCTCAGTTGATTAAAATGGCTGACGAAGATATCGATGTTGAGTATGAGGAGGCCGAATGTCCAACTTGTGGTGCTGTTATCCCAGCTGATGCTCTAGAGTGTCCAGAATGCGGACAACTTTTCGAAGAGGAAGAAGAATTGTGGGAGGAAGAAGAAGAGATGGAGGAAGAAGAACCTACTGGAGATGAATATTTCGAAGAAGAGGAAGAAGAGCCAGGGATGGAAGATATCAAAACAGAACAGGATTGGGAAGGATATTGGGCGAAACAAGAGCCCAGCAAATTGAAGTTATATGTAGGAGTTTTCTTACTTTTATTCGGTGGTGTAGGATTAGGTTTCATGTCATGGTTCCACAACCAGATAGGTTGGTATCCCTTCGGTATAGGAGGATATCCCGGTTATGGATGGCTGGATCAAACACTAGGAGGAACAGGAACGATCATAACTCTGATCGGCGTGCTTCTTGTATATCTCTGGATGAAGGACCTCAAAGAATTTGAAGAAGCCAAGGCCAAACCTCAGGATGAGATGCTCGAAGAAGATTTCTTCGAGGGTGAAGAGGGTATGCAAGACGAATACGTCAAAACAGAAGCCTACGAAGAACCAGGTGAAGAAGAGTACGGAGAAGAAGAGGAGATCAGAGAGATGGAGTGCCCGAACTGTGGTATGACCCTGCCGGTAGATGCAGCAGAGTGCCCAGAATGTGGTGAAGTCTTCGAAGAGGTTCCTGAAGAAGATGCAGAGGAACCGGAAGAAGAGGAAGCTGAAGAGATGGAATGCCCGAACTGTGGCATGGTAGTACCATCCGACTCAGCAGAGTGCCCAGAATGCGGTGAAGTCTTCGAAGAAGTTGAGGAAGAAGAACCGGAAGAAGAGCTCGAAGATGAAGATATTATCAGATGTCCGAACTGCGGAACGATGAACGACCCCGATGCGGAATTCTGTTCGAACTGTGAACAGGACCTCAGCGGTGGAACGAAGATATGGGGCGGCGATACAGTAGACGAAGAAGAACAAGAGGAAGACGAACCTGATGAAGAAGGATCAGAGGAAGAGCTAGAGGAAGAAGTAGAAGACGTATACTAAGCATAACGGCACTTCAAAATAATACAAAACCGATTTCCCTCACTTTTTAATTATTTTTCAATCTTCTAAGAATATAGTTTCTGCACCTTTTACCCGATCTTGATCGGGAAGATCAGAGGGATTCACTATTATTATCGTTATATTGTCTTTACCGCCTTCTTCGTTGGCCATATCCACCAATTTGGAACAACTATCCTGCATACCCTCGCTGTCGTCGATCACGTCTTTGATATCTTCATCGGATACCAGATCCGTCAATCCGTCGCAGCACAGCAAGATCTTGTTACCGTCGTAGATATACTTTTGAAATACATCTACTTCTACCTCTTGTTTATCTCCCAGTACTTGCGTAACAACGTGTTCCTGCATCTTTGCCTTATCGCTTCGGGGTGTGCTTATATCCTCTTCGGTCAATTCACCTTGTTCGTAGAGGTGTTGTATCAAAGAGTGGTCCTTGGTTATAAGATGTAATTCATCATCTACTAGGTAAGTTCTGCTGTCTCCTACATTGGCAACGGTCATGTACCCCCCCATGATGACTGCCATGGTGATAGTGGTCGCCATCTTCCCTTGGCCGTTCACTTCCGTATAATCGAGGATCTCTTTATTGGCATTAGAAACTGCAGATCTCACTAATTTTTTGATATCTTCTTCCGTCGGCTCCTCCTCTTTCGTTATCAACGGTCGTATATCGTTCAAGATGCTCTCTACAGCTATCTTGCTAGCGACTTCGCCTCTATCTTCTCCCCCCACTCCGTCTGCCACGATAAAAATCCCTCTTTCTTCTCCATCGACACTGCAGAACAGGCAGCCGTAGCTATCTTCATTCAGACTTTTCCTTTTACCTATGTCGGTCTTTGAACCTACTTCCATTTTAAACACCTATGATTTGGATATTATATCAATCAAATGGACTCCTGAACAGTAATTCTAAGCAGGGTCCCTTTTCATCGTCATAACCTAGAGCTACCTTATCTCCGCTGTAGAGTTTCCATCTCTGACCTCGGGCTAGTTTTTTCCACTTCTTCTCATCGTGGAGGTAAACTGTACATATCTTTGACCCAGTAACCGTTAGGATCCCTCTCGATCTTGGCATGTACGTCGGAAACGAAATTACTTCGAACGGATATCTCTTTCTGTCTTTTAGCTCCGCTGAGCCCTCTCGCCCTCCCGACCTTTATGTGCTTTCCCTTACTTATATTCAGTTTGTGTTCTTCTCCTCCCAACTGGAGCGTGGGTTTGGTCGGACCCTTTACAGTATGACCCTTCAGCGCCCTCTCAAATTCCGAGGTTGACTGGTATCTGTCTTCGGGAAATATATTGGTGGCTTTAAGGATGATATCGTTGATCTCTTTACTGATCCGATTGTTGAATATGGATGGAGGTCTTAGATCATAAGGTGCGTAGAAACAATCATCGTCGTATCTCAGGTCTTTTCCAGTCAACAAAAAGAACAAGGTCGCCCCGACCGCGAACAGATCAGTTCTCACATCTACGCTCGCTTTACCCCTTTCCTGTTCTGGAGCACCGTAACCTGCTGTGAATATCCTCGTTTCACCGCTAACATCAAGACCGTCCCAACCCGCTACACTGCTGCCGAAATCTATCAAACTCATCTTATTGGCGTGAACGAGTAGGTTAGCTGGTTTTATATCTCTGTGGATCACCGGTTCGCTCATATTGTGGAGATAACTCACGATATCTAAAAGTTTGAGAGTGTATAGTTTAGCGTGTTTTTCCGAGATGGGTTTGTATTTATTTTGATCGACCTTCAGTTTGTCATAGAGCGTTTTACCTCTCACATAGCTCATAGCCATATACGGGGGATCGATATCGTCGTCATAGTCTATCAATGTAGGTATCTGCGGGTGTGATCCTACCCTGCTCAGTATCTCACGTTCGATGTTGAGCTTCTTTATGATGATATCTTTATTATCGCTGACGTCACCCTTAAGATTCCATACGTTGGCCTGCTTGACGACGCATTTCTTCCCGTCCCCGTACTCACCCATGTATACTATACCGAAGCCACCTTCACCTATCTTTTTTGTCAATCTTATCTTCTTTCCCCGGGAACCGGTTACCGTGTGGCCTATGTCTAGTTTCATCTTATATCCTCGAGATAGTAATCATACCGATAAAATCCTTTTCTTGCTTTATCATCTCTCTTATCAGGGCTGTTTGTCGGGCTGCTTGGAAAGATATGTGCGATATCTTCAATTTACCGGGTCCGATGGATCTCTTTATTCTATCCGCACGTTCACGGATATCTCGTTGGCGGGTTTGATCTCATCCGCATCGCTGAGCATCTTCTTTCCTTGACCCTGGATGTTCTCTCCTTTAAGCCAAGTACCGTTTGCGCTGTCTTCGTCTTCCACATAATAGTTACCGTCCTCGTACAACACTTTGAAATGATGAGCGCCTGGTTTTTCTGGATTATCTCTGCGCGATATATATTTCAATTTTTCATCGGGTAGCGTGCCGACGAAGTCCTCTCTTCCTACAGTATGCTCTTCATCGGTCACTTTTATCTGCTTTCCACCGGGCAGCAAGAGGGTGAGTTCTTTCTGTTCTTCCTCGGGAGATAATATGTTGGCCGCACAGTTCATACAGAACTTTGCATCCGAGGGATTCAGAGTTCCACAGATCGGGCATCTTACCTTATCGCCTTCAACGGGTTCCATATCTTCCTCTTCCTCGAACTCCTCTTCGATCTCTTCTTCCATCTCGACGTCTTCCTCGAATTCTTCCTCGATCTCTTCCTCAACTTCGATCTCTTCTTCTTCCATATCTTCCTCGATCTCGACGTCTTCCGGTTCCTCTGGCTCTTCAACTTCCATCTCTTCGCTTTGCCCCTCTTCGACGGGGTCCAATTTTATACCGCAGTAATCGCAGTAATCTTTCTCGTCTTCAAATTCCTTGCCGCATACAGAACATTTTTTCATTTTTTCAGTCCTCCAATATAACTGTTGTAGAAAGTGAACCTTTCTTCTCTTTCTTCTCCTCATCGGATAACACAACAGTATCTTTTTCGAGTATAGTATCTTTGATCTGGGTAGCACGATTTATGAGCTCTTCGTCTGAACTTTCGCTGATCACCTCGGTAGCCATCTTGACCACCGTATCTTTTTTGGATTCATCGCCGTCTATCACGTCCCTTCCTTCCAGACTGGCGCGTGTAGTCAAGAATTGATGTCGGGGTTTATTATCGCTCTCACCTTTGTAAACGCTCTCGTCGTCAGTGTAGGTGACGATGATATCCTTATGGATGTCGCTGGGCATCTCCAACTGAGCCATCCTGAATTCTCCCGGCGGTCTGTTGGGATAGAAAAGTTGTGCAACATATGTCTGCTTCTCTCCCATGATAACGTCGCCCAACGGTAGGATATAACTTCCGTTTTCTATACTGACATCTTTGAATTCTGAAACCTCTGGTTCCGCTTGATAGATGTCTCCCAATTCGAAGCCCTTCACCACGGAGAGTTTGAGATCTGGTTTTATCATGGTGGTCTGATTGATCCTGCTGGCTTCTGTTTCGAAGAGCGCTGTTATATCCGAATTGTCCTTCAGATGTCTCCACCTACCCTTCCTGCTGTTCTCTGCCAAGGTTATGAGTATATCTTCGCTGTAATCAGCACCTATACCTCCACAGATGATAGATATATCGTTATCCGCGTATTTTTGGGCTATGCTTTCGAAGTCCTCTAGATCGCCCTTCCCGACGGTGGGCGTTCCATCTGACAATAAGATTATCTTGTCCACCCTCTCGTCCTCAGGGATCGCTGAAGCCTCTATCTCTTCCATGGCATAATCCAGAGCATCGTATAGTGCGGTACCTCCTCTCGCAGTTATTTCTTCTATCCTCTCTAACATCTCTTCTTTTGAATCATTTGAAACGTTGATATCTAACAGTTTATCCGTATGCCCTTTCTCTTCGGCATCTTCCTTCTTCTTCTTGCCCCTGCATACGATACTGCACGCCTCCGAGAAAGCCATCACGCTTAGATTATCTATCATCCCAACTTCCTCGATGAAGTGCTTGGCGGCATCTTTAGCCACGTCTATCTTTCCTTCTGACATCATAGATCCGCTCGTATCTATCAACAGAACCACGTTCGGTTTCGCTCCTAACGATTCATCTGTTTCTTCTGGCATGATGTCTATACTAAGGAACAAAGCTCCAGCCCTTTCAGGGTCTGAAGGTAGATCTTTTGAATGTGCAGGTAAAAAGTCCTTGTTTATCGTGTATTCGATATTCGGCATATTATCTCTCCGAAGGGGTTACTTGATTAGATACGTAATAAATTTACGGTCGTTAAAGCCCTTTTATCCGAAATCTTTTAAAGTATGTGTCTGCTCTATAAACATGGATGGGATATGTCTGACGGAACAGGAGGAGATGCCTGCGGAGGACAAAAAAGCACTGGATGAGGAAGAAGTCGAGAAGATCGAAGCAACTTCAAAGCAGAATATAGTCGGTATCACTTTTGGCGATGTAGGTACAAATAGATTAGATTGTAATGTTTGTTCTCCAGTAGATAAAGGCGAGTATGTACAGATGAAACACCCCACGGTGGGGATGGTCTTAGGTAGGGTAGAGAAGATAGAACGGAAGACCGATCTATCCGTGGAGAAGGCAATGCAGATGAACAATGGCGAGAACGTGGAGATAGACGAACAAGTGATCGCCAAGATAAACGTTATCGGTTATCGTGATAGGAGGGGCTTGTTAAGAACACCAGGAACTCCCTTCAGAGCCGGTGAAGATATCTACGTCGCTGAAGAAGAACTGATCAAGAACATACTAGGATTAGATAACGATGAGAACGGCGCCTATATCGGCATGCTCCAGGGCCATGATATAGATGTGAGCATGGACATCAATTCGATCGCCCAGAAGCATCTATCCGTTCTGGCCAAGACCGGGAGCGGTAAGAGTTACACCACGGGCATAATAATCGAAGAAGTTATGAAACACGACGTCACCGCGGTGATACTCGATCCTCATGGAGAGTATTCCTCCATGGCTGAAGCCGGTGATGTCGATCCGGATAACGAGTTCGGCGTGAGCCCCAGAGGTTACGGTGAGAAGATGACAGAGTTCTCACCCAGTCCGGATATAAATCCCGGTGCTAGGCCGTTAAAGTTCACTTTCAAGAACATGGACCCCAAGAAGATCTTAGATATGGTAGGGGTAAGCAAAAGGAAATCTAACGTTGCTCCACTGGAAGCCGCTATGTCACGTTTGTCCGCTGCTAAAGGACAGTACTCGATCAAAGATGTGATCAGGGTTCTTAAGAACAACGAGGAAGACGATGCAAGCTCGGTCATCAAGGGTCTCGAGAAGTTGGACAAGAAGAATATCTTCGCACCCATGGGCACCCGGATGGACGAGATAGTCAAGAAAGGTCAAACAGCTGTGATCACTCTGAAGGGAACCCCACCCGATGTACAGAATTTCGTTGTCAGTAAACTTTCAACGGCACTATTCGAATTGAGGAAACGGGATAAGATACCTCCGCTCATAATGTTCGCAGAAGAAGCTCACAACTTCTGTCCCCAGCAGGGCAAGACCGAGAGTTCCGAGATATTCCGGACGATAGCCAGCGAGGGAAGAAAATTCGGTTTGGGCTTGGCGATAATCACTCAAAGAGCCGCGAAAGTCGATAAGAACGTTCTGAGCCAGTGCAACACCCAGGTCATATTGAAGGTGACCAACCCGAATGATCTCAAGGCCATCGAATCTTCGGTTGAAGGCATATCCAAGGAGATGACCGAGGATATACAGCGTTTACCGATAGGAGAAGCGATACTCTCTGGAGGAGGTCTTTCCGAACCCCTCATAGTTGATGTCCGGCCACGAGAAACTAAAGACGGTGGTTCCTCTGTGAAAGTTATCGACTGAATGTAAAAAGCAGATGGTGATAAAGATGGTCTCTGAAAAAAGAGTTAAAGAGTATATATCCAAAACAAAGAAAGCACTTGACAAGGTAGAAGTGACGGCTCCTAAAAGATCTCACAATTTCAAGATAGCTAACGATTTTCTAGAGATGGCTGTTTCGTATCACTCGGATGCGGAACATTTTCTCGAGAACGATGATCTAGACGACGCCTTCGCCTGTGTGAATTACGCCCATGGCTGGTTGGATGCAGGAGCCCGCTTGGGTCTGTTCGATACCGGTGGGGACGATCAGCTCTTCACTCTATTATCCTAGCACCTTGATTATCTATATCTGTCAGGTAGACATTTTCCTTTCCAGCATGGTTTTCTAGAGCGGTCTTCAGTTCAGACGTTTCTCCGAAGAAGAAAACCGAGTTTCCGATCATGCTCATGCTGCCCTTACCGAAGGGTTCAGCGATATTCAATCCTTTTCTTATGGTATTCTTTATGAACTGAGTCTCTTCGGCGAACTTTAATGAAAGATCCAAGAATCTATCGAACCCGTTCTCCGGCAGATACTCTTCCATGAGATCCCCGCCTATCGCTTTGATCCATTCGGCTAACTGGATGTCGGCTAGGATATCGGGGGTGATGAGCGGTAATCCAAGAACAGCCAGGACTACCTCCTTTTCTATGACCTTTTTCTCGATCTCACCGTGGGGAGGCAATCCACCTTTCTTCCTTATCTCGAAACCGCCGGTAGATTGAGCTACGACATCGCCTAGACCTGTCCTACAGAATACTTCTGAACCGTGAGCTAGTTTGAGGGCTCGGTCGGTATCGCTTCCGACATCATCCAGCGCAGCCATAGCTGATGAAAGCGCGCAGGCTCCGCTCATGCCGAAACCCTGGCTGAACGGAACTTCGGTTTCTATATCGACCTCTCCGCCTTTGGCTATGTTGAGCAACGTTTTTTCCACCACTAAAAAAGAAGTCTTTTCTCCGTTGACCTTCACGGTCCATCCCTTACCACCGACATCCACCTTCGCCGTAGCTCCTAAACCTATGGAAAATCCCGCACCCATGGAGCCAGTCTTGACGAAGGACTGCTTTTCTTCCGGCAATGTGAATAAGCCTGTTATATGTCCTGGACAGAAAGCTTTGGAGGTCATTCAGATCCTCTCGGTATGTTATCTAGTATGATATCTGCTATCTCACGTTTCGTGCCCAGGAACCAGTCCTCTTCCGAAGTGATGTATACCCTGTTCTCTTCCGGTTTTACGTCGGCGAGTGAATTAGCCACGACCATGTCAGCTCTTCCTTCGTCTATCATCTTTTTGGCCTTTTCTACGGCTTTATCTCTACTGTCAGTCGCTTTGTATGCCACGAGGTGATCTGTTTTTTCTCTGATCTTATCTATGAATTTCGGAGTGGGTTCTAGTTCTAGTTCTATCGGGGCGGATGATGATATCTTTTCTTCCGCTTTTTGTTTCAGTCTAAAATCCCCTATAGCTGCCGGGACGACGACCGTTCCCTGGATATCCTCGCCCATATCCAACAGTTCATCGATGGTGTGGAATTCCTTGTTCGGTATCCATGAAGGTATATCAGAATATACATTACCGTGCCAGAGTTCGATTTCTGCTCCTCTTCGATAGGCTCTTTTTGCTATCTCGATACCGCTTCTACCCGTTGCACGATTTGTTATCACCCGCATACTGTCTATAGGCTCCTGTGTACTGCCGGTTATGACGGTTATCTTCTTTCCTTTTAGATCATCTTTCAGACGTCTTATAACTCCATCCACGATCTCATCTTTACCAGCGATCTTCGCGGTCCCCTCTTCTATGTTCGGGCCGATGAATTTTATACCCATATCTTTCAATTTTTCAATATTCTCCATAACAACTGGGTGATCGTACATGCTCTGGTGCATGGCCGGTACTATTATCATGGGGATCTGAGAACCGATAGCCGTGGTCGCGAAAGTGGTGACCGCGGTATCATCGATCCCTTGAGCTATCTTGGAAACAGTGTTAGCCGTAGCGGGCGATATCAGGTATAGGTCGGCTTTATCCGGGACTTTACCACAGAGACTGACGTGTTCTACTTGCCCCGTGATCTCGGTGATGACCTCGTTCCCAGAAGCGAATTCCAGCGAGTAGGGGTGTATGATCTTCTGACCCCATCCAGAGACAACGCAGTGGACTTCAGCCCCTTCCCTGATGAGTTCTCTGATCAGTTTAACGCATTCAACCGCGGCGATAGATCCAGTGACACCTAACACTACCTTCTTCCCTTCGAGATCTCTCCCTTTACTTCCTTTTATATGCTCAGATGGATGCATGTTATGGAATCATAGTCACAGCTTTTTATATTATTTGCTGTTGAATTTCTAAAAAAATTAAAAAAAGTAAAGAAAGGGTTTTCTATACTCGGTGAACATTTCTTGGTTTATCCAATTCTTCTTGGCCCATATCTTCGTGTGAGTCTTTTAAGACTTTATCAGGGGAGTCTTGGATCTCTTCGGTCTTATCCTGGTCTTCGTTTTCCTTACTCAAATCGGGTATCCCGTCATCAAAATCCACCTGTCGTGCCTGTATCAATCCGGCACTCATTATCACTAGTGTCATCGCAAGTAAAACGGTTCCGATTATCTTCATATACGCCACCTCTAATTCATCTTCTGCCATATCTATACACCTTTTGTATTACACTATTTTGACTTGAAAGCATATAAACGTAAGGAGAATTTCGATTCTCGTTTCGAAAAATAAAATACACACGAATCTAAATTTTACCTGTGTGTCTGAAAAGAGTGATCAGCGGTTCGTCAATAGGCGTAATAAAATATGATCTCAACGCTCTTGCTATCTAGCCCATCCTCTTTCCAAGACGAAGCAACGAAATCTTCGTTTAATGTTTTTTTAAGAGAAAAGAGATCGGGAGCCACACCTGTATGGTCTATGACGATATCGTCAGAGCCATCCGCACAGACCACCAACCCCCAATCATCTTGGAATTGGTTTTCACCGAGTTCGGATATATCATTTGGGTACGAAAAATTATCCCTGGGTATTCCTTTGTTCTCGAGGAACATTTGTTCAAGTAATAAGGTCCTGACTGAAGCTTCCTTCCTCTCGACATATCTTTGACCCGTATCATAGCCTGTAGAGGGGATGGTAGATGATAGAAAAGCTCTTCTCGCGTTCTCACAGTACTCAGCTTTCCTCAACCTATCATCAACATTGGTGTCATTAGAGGAAAAAAAGACAGCTATCAGGGAAGAAGCTATCATCAGAAAAACGAAAAATAATCCAGCATCGTACAGCGTGAATGTTCCTTTACGGTTTCTTTTAATATGCCTGATCACCATATCAACACTCTCAAAGAGGCAAGGTGAGATGCTCCATTTCCTTCTTCTATCGTTATAGGCGATTTAGTAGAATAAATATCGTCGTTTTTCGGTTTATCACTTGTCTGGAATGAAAAATAATAGGGCTCGTCATACTGGCTGTTATCTTGGATAGTGATATTGTAATCAAACCCAATCTGGTCTGGAGGAAACTTATCTTTCAGCGATGAGATGTTTAAATTTTCTATAGTAGAAGCTCTCATCTTACCTCCACCCACAGTAAGTGAAGAAGTTCTGATGTTCTTGATAAAATCCTGTAATTTTCTCTCCATAGATTCATTCTCTCTAAGTTCGTTATAGTTTTGTTGTGCGTGGAATATGCTCAATGTAAATATGGAGAGGCCGATAAGGATCGCTAATAGAGCTGGGACGTCTAGGAAAAACCCTGCTATCGCCTTTTCGTTCCGCCTCATGCCTTCGCCCAAAAAATCCTGTTATATAAATCCTTATGATACAGGAATTACTATAGCGTAATCAGAAATAATTAAATACATAGGATAAAGTAACGGTTATCAATAAGAAGATATTAAATGCTATATATGGAGGCATCGATCATGGACGAAGAAAAAGGTCTCACTTTGGAACTACCTGGGGGAGAAGAGATATATTATTACGATAAAGATCTAGTCATCGGCAGAGAAGATTTCGCGGAGATCATACCCGACGAAGAACTCAAATACATCACAAGGAAGAACAATCCCGAGGGTCCTGAGAAGAAACAGTTCAAGATATTCCTTGAAGACGGAGATTATTATATCATAGACGAGAACAGCCATAACAACACCGCTCTGAACGATAAGAACATCAGAGGCAAGGGCAAGATCAAACTAGAAGATGAGGACGAGATCAAGGTTCCGGGCGGCGCAGCTATCAACGTTAGGATATTTTAGTTGAACATCAGATAGCCAACAGTATCACGGCCGCTCCGACTATAAAACAGTAAATTGAAAATTTGTAGAAATCACCTTTTCGTATCAGCGCAAGCAGTGCTTTTATTGTTATATATCCGACTATCATAGCCGTTATGGTTCCGATCATCAAGATCGATAGTTCGGGATCCTCACCTTTCGGTAGATCGGTTATCTTCAGTATGCCTGCAGCGGTTATAGCCGGTAAGAATAATAAAAACGAGTATCTAGCGGCGGTTTCTCTTTCTATCCCTCGATCAAGGGCTGCCGAGATCGTGAAACCGCTCCTGGATACACCTGGTACCGAAGCCAGCCCCTGCATCAAGCCAACTGATAAAGCATCCCACGAATCCATGTATTCTTCCGTTTTTTCCCCATCCTTTTCTTTCGTGGTGAGAAGTACTGCGCCGGTGACCAAAAGAGCTGTACCCACGATGATCGGGTCGCTGAAAAAACCTTCGTAGTATACGCTGACTAAGAGTCCGATGATACCTGTAGGTATGCTGCCGATTATTATGTACGTAGCGAGCTTCCTCTTCCCTGTCTTCGTGAACGCTTTGAGGCCGCTTTCAGGGCTTTCTATCAGAGCACTGAAGAAAGAAACGATCACATCTTTTACGTCCTTTCTGAAGATGAAGAGGACAACTATCGCGCTGCCGAAGTGAATGAACACATCGAAGAACAGAGACGGTTCTATGTTAAGGAAATGCTTCGTTAAAACAAGGTGGCCAGAGCTGCTGACGGGGAACCATTCTGTGATACCTTGAATTATCCCTAATAGTATAGCCTGCCAGATTTCCATCGGGTTATAATATACCTATATGATAAAACGTTTTTCTTTCAATAAGATTCGTAGATGCTGACGTGGAACGGCTGTAGAATGTCACGCACAGTATTTCCTTCACCTTCGAAGTCCTTGACCATGACTTTGTCCCACCTATCTTCGTATATGTGGTACCCTCTTGATCCAAGAACATCTCTATGGTTCGGATTCACGTTGTAGATCACGACATCGTCTTCACCAGCTTCCGATTCCAGAGCACCGAGTATCTTGTTCAGAGATCTCTTATCCACAGCTCCCAATTCCTCGCAGTCCAACTGTTTTCTTTTCTTGCTGTAAAGAGCGTATCCTATCTTGTTTCCATCTTCATAAGCTATCCTTACTTTATCGTTGTCCGGCCATCCCCTCGCTTCGATGGCCTGCCAGTAATCCGCCTTCTTAAGTTACAAAGCGAATTGCAGGGGAAAGCATATAAAATCGGCTGTTATAAACAATTCTTTATTTTTGATCCAAAGAAGCGATTGATCAGCGCCTTGCCTTACAGAGACAGAGTTGTGCAGCATGCGCTTTGTAATATTATTGAGCCAATATTCGATAACGGATTGAGTTAT
>CAZFVW010000002.1:23351-23725 GCA_964522285.1 uncultured Thermoplasmata archaeon
CCGTGCTGTCTTCGTATAGCTCTTTGATATATTCTGGATCCTTCTCTTTTTTGAGTTCTATTTGACTTTCTTTTTTCTCCCCGCTCTTGAAAGCTGTGGGATGATGGTAGATATCTCGGTAACCCAGTTTCTCGTATAAGTTGTAAGCCACCAGACCCTTCGAAGTCATCAAGAACGAGGATCTCACACCTTTATCGGTCAACCTTTTATGTGCCTCGTCTAGCAACCTCCTAGCCGTGCCCTTTCTGGATTCTGAAGCCCTTGTACATACGTTCCTGATACCGCCGACCTCTTCTATTCCCACATCCGTTTTTACTTTAGGAAATAGCATCCCTACGGTCCCCATTATCTTTCCTTCTTCAACAGCATACAGT
>CAZFVW010000003.1:0-23344 GCA_964522285.1 uncultured Thermoplasmata archaeon
GATTCCAATGAAAATATATACCCTTGGATCATTCAGTGATATCGAATATGGTAATGGGTAATCAAGAAAATGGAGCCCGAGATGAGAGGGAAGGACTAACCTCCAGAACGATAAAGGGTGGTATGTGGAGTTTCTTGAGCAGAGGTTCCATGCGTGTATTAGATCTGCTAAAACTGGTGATAATCGCCAGTCTTCTCTCACCGAAAGATATAGGGCTGTTGGGTATTGCACTTCTGACCCTAGCCATATTCCGAGTTTTCACCAAGACAGGTTTCAAAGAATCGATCATCCAGAATAAGGATGAAGTGAAACATCACCTGAACACCGCTTGGACCTTTTTGGCACTCAGAGGGGCAGCTCTTTTGGGGGCGATCTACATCGCGGCACCTTACATCGCTTCTTTCTTCGGCGAGCCCAGGGCTGAATTAGTTCTACAGGTGATGGGGCTTATACTCCTTTTCGAAGGACTTTCTAACATCGGTATAGTCTATTTTCGAAAAGAACTGGACTTCAAGAAAAGGTTCGTTTTGGACATGAGCAGGACACTGCCAGCTTTCGTCATCTCGGTCTATTTCGCTTTTATCTTAGGGAACGTCTGGGCCCTGGTTTACGGGAGCGTTGCGGGGTACTTCATATTCATGATAACTTCTTTCCTTCTGCATCCTTACAAACCAAAGGTCGAACTGAATTTCGAGAAGGCTTCGGAGATGTTCGGATTCGGTAAATGGATACTGGGCAGCAGTGCGCTGGTCTTTATAGCAACTCAAGGCGATGATATCTATCTGGGAAGGGTGCTGGGTGCCGCCGCACTGGGTATCTACGTTCTATCATATCGACTGTCGAATTCACCGGCCACCGAGATAACACACGTGATAGGACAGGTAACGTTCCCAGCTTACTCTAAGATACAGGACGATGTGAGGAAACTGAAGAAAGGCCTTTTCAGAACTCTAAGGACTACACTGGCATTGAGCATACCTATATCCGTGGCGATAATCGTGTTCATCCCGGAGTTCACCGTATACGTTCTAGGCGAGAAATGGATCGAGGTGATATGGCCTGCCAGGATCTTGGCGATATCGGGCCTACTCAGATCGGTGACGGCGACATGGGGTCCTTATTATAAAGCGATAGGTAAGCCGAAGTACGGTTTTTACAAGAACGTGCTGAGGGTCATCGGGATCTTTTCAACCATCTACTGGCTTACGAAGTTCTACGGTATATCCGGGACATGTATGTCGGTGCTGATAGGGCAGTCGCTGGCTTTCTCCTTCGACAGGTATTACATGAGAGCTATCGGTAGATTCAAGATAGGTCTCGTCGAGTTGCTGAGTTTTCTGAGAGGTGTGTTGATCTCCATGTTATTAAGTTCTGCATTCTATCTTTTGACCGTTATTTACATAGATTCGATGATAACTTTCCTCATAACTGCAGGGATCACTGGAGCGATATTCTTCGCATCCATGTATCTGACTGAAAAACTGCATATCAACCCCGTTATGAAGGAGATCAGAAGCATAATAAAATGTATATGACTGAAAAACTTCGGAGCGTATCAGATGTATAACCCACTGACCGAGATGGCACACCGACTGAAAACCGGTAAGACGGATATGTACTACGAGTTCAACAACCTGTTGAACCTGATGCACCTAGTTCCAAAACAGGACTGGACCGGTATAGACAAGTACTTTATAATATCCACGGGGAGGACCGGCACGAAATTCTTGGCCAGGTTCATAAATGGATTCGATTCTACTCTATCTCTACACGAACCACATCCAGATTTCGTGAACTTGGGAGTAGACTACGCGTCGGGTAAGGTCAGCGAAGAGAAAGCGTCTAGAAGGATCGAGAGGGGGAGGAGAGTTCTGTGCAAACTGGTCAAAAAACAAGGTGCATCTAGATACGTGGAGCCGAACAACCGATTGTTCTCTCTGATAGATGTGCTGGAGAAAGTATTCGACGATATCAAGATCATCCACATAGTCAGGGATGGTAGGGATTATGTACGCTCGGGTATGAGCAGGGGCTGGTATAAGGAGGTGGACATCGATATCAGACTGGAGGCAAGTGAATTCGAAGATGATGAATATCGTGATAGATGGGAAGAAATGTCCCGGTTCGAAAAGATATGCTGGAGGTGGCAGAAGAAGGACGGTTTCATCTACAGGAGTTTAGAGGGAAAAGACAACTATATCAGAGTGAAATTCGAAGATATCTTTGAGGGAGATAACTATACGGGTTTGAAGAAGATATGTGAATACATGAACATACCAAAAAAGGAAGTAAAAAGAAACATAGAACTGATGATGGATAACAAGATAAACGCCACCAAAGAATACGAGATACCTCATTGGAGCGAGTGGGGTAAAGAGATGATAGAGACATTCGAAGAGATAGCTGGAGAGCACATGAAGAGATATTACGAATACGGATGGAACCAAAAGAGTGGATAAAAATGATATCTCAGAAAAGATCGATCGAGAAGGAAGGATGGGATAACCTTATCATATTGGATGCGTGCAGATACGATACTTTTGAGAAGGTCTATAAGGAGTATTTTCCGGATAAAGAGCTAAAAAAAGTAAGGAGCTCAGGTTCCAGCACTGGAGAGTGGCTGGTCAAAACTTTCCCGAAGATGTATGAACTCACATATTTCTCGACGAATCCATACGTGAACAGCGTGGGGATCCCGCTTTCAAAAGCTAATGAAATATATCCGTGGAATTGGAAAGCGAGTGATCACTTCAGCGGCATAATCGATGTTTGGGAAAAGAGATGGGACGAAGATCTGGAGACCGTGCTCCCTGGAGACTTGAACGATATCGTCCTTGAAAAAATGGATGAAGGAAGTAATATAATCCATTACATGCAGCCGCATCAGCCCTACATCTCTTTGGGTTCCTACGGGTCGTGGAAGGAAGCTAGAGACAGGACGAAGGGGGACTCCGAAGGGGGTGTAGGTGGACTGATGAGATCTCTCGAAGGCGGTGTGGAGATGACCTTCGGTAAAGAATTCCTATGGAAAACCAAGAAAATGCTCAAGATGAAACCCATAACGGGGCAGGAGAAAACTTGGAGAGCGGCAGGTGGCACAGAGGGGTTGATCCATTATTATGAAGACAATCTACACATAGTTCTTGAGAAAGCAGTTGAATTGATAGGAAAGCTAGACGGTAAGACTGTCATAACCGCGGATCACGGAGAGGCCTTCGGAGAAGAGGGTGTTTGGTTCCACGAACTAGAAACAAATATACCGGTACTGATGGAAGTTCCCTGGTTAGAAGTCTGAGATCACTTTTTTATAGAGAGATAAAACCTGGACTGCGATCTTTTCTGGTGCGAACATCTTGCTCCTTTCCATACCCTTCTTGCTCAGTTCATCTCTAAGTTCCGGATCCTGATGTAGTTTCAAAATAGCTTCTTTTAGTCCTTCCTCAGTAACTTCATCCAGTAGTACCCCCCCATCACCAACGGCCTCTTTTAGACCGCCGTAGGATGATGAGATAACGGGAACACCGGCGGACATACCTTCCACAACTACCCTTCCGAACGGTTCGGGCCAGAGGCTGGGGACGACCAGCATCTCCGCATCGGATAGATGTTTCTTCACCTCCTCGTATTCTAATCTCCCGTGTTTTATGATATTACTTCCTTTGACAGCTGGAGAAAGATATCCGTCCCCGACGATATGAAGCTTCATTTCATCCATCTCGCCAGACTTCATGGCTCTGGTCAATTCGATGATACCTTTCCTTTTAGTGACGTTGCCGATGAACAGAACTTTTCCTGGTTCTCTTTTCTTTTCGGATACCTGGACATCTACAGGATTGTAGATCACGCTAGCAGGTTCCAATCCCACCCTATCTCTGACATACTGGCTGTTGTAGATGAAATGTGTTGAATATTTTTTCACGGATCGATAACGATAGCTGGTATCTCTCTGGCTTTTCCAATAGAACGGTGCCTTCAAACTTTCTCCGTAATATCTAGCTGTGCATGCCCAGCATTTCTTCGGTTCTTCACAGATGCCTTCTTTCCGATGTAGATCTCTTTTAGGACATATCGGCCAGTAATCTCTTACGTGGGCGATAACTGGTATCTTGGATTTGTTTCCAGTTAAAGCTGTAAAAACTGCCGTATCTCTGTTGTTGGAGTGCAGGATATCGTATCCCTCTTGTTTTACATCTTTTAGGAGTCTCTTTTTCTCTTTCTTATCAACATGTTTGGAAAAAAGTACTTCGTTCTTCACCGTCCATCTTTTTAGATCTTTGAACATCCGTTTAACTCTGATCCCGTGGACATCGGTCTCATCCCCATCGCCTCTGGTGTAAACGGTAACCTCGTGACCCTTATCTACCAGACATCGGGCCAATTCCATCAAACTCTGCTCGGCCCCTCCTGTGTAAGGGTAGAAATAATCTGAAGTGAAGGCTATCTTCATCATGAAGGGAGTAGTGGAGTTTCCAATAAATATTTGGGAGGAAAATATGTGCTATATGTGTTCATAGAAGTTCTTCGTAGATCTTCGATACCTGTCGGGCGACTTTCTTCCACGTGAAATTTTTTCGGACTCTCTTCCGGCCTCTCTTGCCCATGTTTTTTCTCTGATTTGTATCGTCTAGCAGTGCGGAGATATGAGAAGCGAAGCGATCTGTATCCCCGTACTCGCAGAGGTAACCTGTCTCTCCCTGGGATACGACCTCGGGCACACCGCCTACCCTGGTAGCAACACAGGGCGTCTCGCACATCATGGCCTCGAGCAGAACGATCCCGAAGGCCTCGTATTCAGAGGGTAGGAAGAACACATCAGCAGCGCTGTAAGAGGACTTGAAGACGGAGTAATCTTCGATGTAATCTATCACCTTGAGATGATCTTTTACACCCAGATGTTCTGCTTTCTCTTGGATCTTGCCACGCATACCTTCATCCTCACCTATGACCACAAAAGTGGTGTCCGGATGATCTTTTAGAACTTTGGGTATGGTTTCAACTAGATGTATCAGACCTTTGTTGGAAGCTAGTCTTCCTGTGAAGAGCACCATCTTGCCCTCGATACCGTATCTTTCTCTGAATCTATCACCATCAGGTATAGGTGTGAATTCATCCTCGCTTATGCCGTTGGGTATTATACTGACCTTCTCTTTGGGCACTTCTAGTGCCTGCGAAAGCAGTGAGATCTCGTTCCTGGAAACACCGATTATCCGGTCAACGGAATCGATGACTTTCTGAGCGATCAGCGAGTCGTATAATCCCCGCACTTTCTCTCTTTTCTCACCGCCCCACATGCTCCACCTCGGATGATAATGCGGGGTCATGACTAGCGGTGTTTCTTTAAGGTTCTTGAAAAAACTAGCCGTGTTAACATGAAAATAACCGTAGGAGTGTGCATGGTAGATATCGAACTCGTTCTTCATCATCGATGCGCAGAGCGAGGGGTAAAAAACGTAGTGAAGATCGCCTGGTAGCGTGAAAGCACCGTGTCTTTTAACGGGGATATCCTGTTCCCCTTCATCCTTCATCTTGGTGAAAGGGAACTCTTTGTAAAGATCGCTGGTGTAGACTTCCACGGAATGACCGAGCTCTTTTAATCCCTGAGAAAGGGATTTCACGTGCGTTTCGGCACCTCCCGGAGCCGGCGGGTACCTGACACACAACTGTAGGATATTCGCCATCAGCACCTCGTTAATCTAAAATTCTGAAACCATCTCTTCTAAGATGTCCATTCCCTTGATTATCTTCTCTTTTGAGTTAGCGTAAGAGAATCTGATATGACCTTCTCCCACTGGGCCGAAAGCATCGCCAGGTGTAGCTAGAACTCCTTTCTCCAGAATCTTGATGGCCAGTTCCTGTGAGGTCAGGTCAAAATCGAATGAGGGAAACACGTAGAAAGCGCCCTTCGGTTTTAAGCAGTCGAATCCAGGCATATCGTTCAGCCGCTTGACTATGATATCTCTCCTCTCTTGGAAAACTTTGTTCATGTGCTCGACGAAATCTAGCCGGTTCTGTGCAGCGTAAAGCACCGCATGCTGGGTCGGGTTCGGCGGGCAGGCGATATTGTAGTAAAGGAGTTTACCTATCTGCTTCACCCACTCCTTCTTGGTAACCATGAATCCGATCCTCCAGCCGGTCATGGCGAAGGTCTTTGAGAATGAATTTATTGCTATGACATTTTCGTAATCTCTCAGGAAGGACTGGTGCTCACCTTCGTAGATCATCATCTCGTAGACTTCGTCGGATAATATCACGATATCGTGTTCTTCAGCCCAGCTGATTATATCGTCTACATCTTTTGAGTTGAAAACCCCTCCTGTGGGATTGCCCGGGGAATTGACGATTATGGCTTTCGTTTTTTGCGTCCTTCTCTCTTCAAGATCTTCCACCTCGGGTACGAACTCGTTCTCCTGCAGAACTGGATACGGTACGGGTTTAGAACCTGACAACTTTATCTGTGGCTCGTAGAGAACAAATCCGGGCTCCGGATACATGACCTCCATATGATCGCCGCCGAACGCATCCAGCGATATCTTTAAAGCCTGTGTAGCCCCGACGGTTATAAGGACATTCTCTTTCTCCAGCCCGGGTTTATATTTAGAATAATGATCCGCTATCTCCTGTCTCAGAGCCGGTATTCCATAGGTCGATGAATAACCGTTGTGCCCTTCCATCATAGCATCTTTGTACGCCTCGATCACGTCCTCCGGTGGTTGAAAATCAGGCTGACCAAGTCCGAGATTTATAGCATTCTCGTCGGCCATCTCGAACATCTTTCTGATCCCACTGAGTTGTATCTCTTTGACTAATTTATTTATCATAGCACTAACCCTTAAGATTACATCATTTAAACATTTGCGGTTTTATAGTGAATACCTCAAAGCACTTCTGGATTTACGATATTATCAGGTTCTCTTCCCTCCAGCACAGCCATCAGGTTCTCCGCGGCCATATCTGACATACCTTCCCTGGCCCTGTAAGATGCGCTTCCGAGATGTGGTGTGAGAACGACGTTATCCAGCTGGTAATAATCTGGGTTTGCCCCGTAAGGTTCATCGGCGTAAACGTCGATACCCGCTCCTGCTATCCTATCGGCCATAAGGGCTTCTATCAGTGCTTCCTCGTCCACCACTTCGCCCCTAGCCGTGTTCACCAATATAGCGGTATCCTTCATCAACTTGAATTCTTTCCATCCTATCATGCCTTCAGTTTCATCGGTTAGAGGAACGTGAAGAGATACTATATCCGACTCTTTCAGAAGTGTTTCAAAGTCGACCTTTTCAGCACCTAGTTCGTCCTCTACTTCCTCGTTTCTAGAGCGGCTGTGGTAGATGACGTCCATATCAAATCCAACGCTTCTACGAGCGACGGCACTGCCTATATTGCCCATGCCGATTATCCCTAGTGTTTTATCGTATATCTCGTGACCGAGCATCAAAGTCGGGTCCCAGCCTTCGAACTTATCTTGCCTAACGAAACGATCGCCCTTTGCCAGGTTCCTAGCGGTGGCCATCATCAGTGCCCATGCGAGATCGGCTGTAGCGTCGGTGAGTACACCTGGTGTGTTGGTGACAGCTATACCTCTTTCCGTAGCGGCGTCCACGTCGATGTTGTCGTATCCAACGGCGTAGTTCGAGATCACCTTGAGCTCTTCCCCGGCCTCTATAATATCCTGGTCTATCTCGTCTGTAAGGAGACATAACAGAGCGTCCTTTCCCTGGACTTTCTCGATCATCTCTTCTTTCTTCATGAATCTCGATTCATCGTTAACTTCGACGTCGTGCTTCTCTCTCAGTTTTTCCAGACCGTTCTCCGGGATACTCCTGGTCACTAATACGTCCATTCTTACACCGCTTTTGATATCGGTTTATTATATTACAATGTTTTCGTACATAGAGTTGAATCTCGAAAATATTAAGTAATGAAATGACTTGTTTTGATCAGAGATATAATAGGTGAAAAAGATGAAATTCAGATTGGCGTTCATAGGATTTGGCGTAGTAGGGCAGGGATTGGGAGATATCCTGATCGAGAAGAAAGAATGGTTGGAAGAGAAGTACGGCTTCGAATATGATGTAGTGGCCATCTCGGACATGGTCAAAGGTTCGGTTTACAAGGTAGACGGCTTGGATCTCGAGAAAGTGATGAGTTTCGTAGAAGACGATAAAAACTTGGACGATTATCCTGGAGATGAGAACGGGTGGGAACCGATAAAGACGATAGAAGAGAGCAGCGCAGATACGATCATAGAGGTTACGTACACTGATATGGAGACCGGCGGACCGGCTCTAGATCACGTGAGAACAGCTCTGAAAGAAGGGAAACACGTGGTCAGCACGAACAAAGGACCGGTGGCCAACGAAGCGAAAGAACTTTTAGAATTGGCGGAGGAGAACGGAGTCTATTACCGCTTCGAAGGGACGGTGATGAGCGGTACACCGGCTATCAACTTGGCACTTTGGACCCTAGCCGGATGCGAGATATCAGAAGTCAAAGGGATAGTCAATGGTACTACCAACTACATACTCACACAGATGGAAGAGGGGATGGAATACGAAGATGCCTTGAAGAAAGCGCAGGAACTCGGTTACGCGGAAGCGGATCCTACCGGAGATGTCGAAGGGGTAGACGCTCAGGGCAAGACACTGATACTCTCGAACACTGTGATGGGAGCCGATATCGAACTATCAGATGTCGATAGAGAAGGTATAACGAACATATCTCTGGAAGATGTTAAGAAAGCGAAGGAAGAGGGCTACAGGTATAAATTGATAGCATCTAGTAAGAAAACAAAGAACGGTATAGAAGCAAAGGTCAGCCCACAGAAATTACCACTAGATCATCCATTGGCCAGTGTTATGGGACCCACCAACGCACTGACGTACTCGACGGATTATCTCAGCGACGTTACTATAATCGGCCCGGGTGCCGGGAAGAAAGAGACCGGTTTCTCTCTATTGGTAGATCTGCTGGCGATAAACGACGCCACGGGAGAGTGAGGTGTTGAAGATGACGGGATGCTGGAAAAAGATATTGAAGGTCGATCTGACAAGCGGAAGTATCGAAGAGGAAGTACTCGACGAGGAAACAGTAGAAAAATTCCTAGGCGGTAACGGTCTGGGGATCAAACTTTTGATGGATGAAACCGAAGGAACACCGGAAGCTTTTTCCGAGGATAACCCGCTGATATTCGTTCCCGGCGCTCTGAACGGCAGCCAGATCCCTATGACAGAGAAGTGCGGTTTCTATTCCAAATCACCGTTAACTGGTATCATGGCAGAAGGTATCTTCGGAGCCGGTATCGGCGAACAGGTGAAAGAGGCAGGATACGACGCCCT
The DNA here is from genome assembly GCA_964522285.1 of uncultured Thermoplasmata archaeon. GTDB lineage: Archaea > Thermoplasmatota > Thermoplasmata > Halarchaeoplasmatales > Halarchaeoplasmataceae > CAZFVW01. The sequence continues at coordinate 9,336 of CAZFVW010000003.1, forward strand.
TGTCATCAAAGGCAGGGCGGAGAAGACCAGCTACCTTTTGATAGAGGAGGACGGACCGAAGATCGTGGAGTCCACCGAGCTTTCTGGGTTGGGAACAGAGAGGACCGAGAAGATACTGATCGACAGGCACGATGGAAAAGCCGCCGTCATAGGTCAAGCCGGCGAGAACCTGGTCAAGATGGCTATCATAGCCTGTGACGACAGGCAGGTCGGAAGGACCGGCTTAGGAGCGGTCATGGGTTGGAAGAATCTGAAAGGGATAGTTGCCAACGGCTGGAAAGACGTGGAACCCGTTGATTCAGACGAGCTAAAGAAATTGAAGAGCGAAGCGTTCAAACAGTTCACCCAGGAAGGCGGAGAGGGCAAGGAAAGTTTCGATCTCTACAGTTCTCACGGAACGGTTAAATTCGCTGGCATGGCTTCCGAACTCGGGATATTCCCGACACGCTACTGGGAGACCGGCGAGTTCGATGAAGCTGAAAAACTGAGCAGTTATGACTGGGAAGACCACATCTCGAAGAGTAACGGTTGTAACAGGTGTCCTTGCAGGTGTGGACAGGTCTATGAAGATATCGTAGATGTCGAGTACGAGACCTCGTTTTCTTTAGGTTCTAATCTATGCATAGGCGATATCGAGGAAGTTGCAAAGGCGAACTACCTCTGCGACGATTACGGCGTTGATACGATAGGTATCGGCAACACCATCGGATTCCTCATGAAGCTCAGTGAAGACGGTGTGGTGGATGAGGAGATAAATTTCGGAGATGGTGAGAAGGTCCGTGAAATGATCAGGAAAACAGCCTTTAGAGATGACATAGGCGATATAGCTGCTGAAGGCGTGAAGAACATAGGCGATAGATTCCACAAAGAGGAACTCGCCGTTCATGTGAACGGGTTAACTCCTCCAGCATACGACCCTAGAGCACTGAAAGGCATGGGGCTGGGATTCTACACTTCCACGAGAGGCGCGTGCCACCTTCGTTCAGACTGCGATGGTATAGAATTGGGCGGAGGTATGACCACAGACGATAAAGGCAACTGGGTCGAGATGCAGAAAGGCAGGAGCGATGTGGAAGGTAAAGAATACGTAGCATGGAGAGAGAACTACACCACTCTGCACGATACTATCGGGTCCTGCAAATTGACCGGACGGAGCGTTTACTCTCCGGAGAGTATGAGCAAGTATGTGAACGCTCATTTCGGTTTAGATTTGAACGCTGAAGAGGTCTATAAAGTGGGCGAGAGGACGTACAACCTGGAGCGCTTATACAATCTGAAACAGAAACCCGAGATAGTCGATACACTCCACGTTCCTAAACAGTTCAAAACACCTACTCCCGTAAAGCATCTGAATGGTGAGAAACTGGACGAAGAACAGATCAGAAAGATGCTCGGTGATTACTATAGAGCGAGAGGTTGGGACGAGAAGGGTATCCCTACCGATGAGAAATTGAAGGAACTAGACTTGGATTACGAGCTGTGAGAGCTCAAACTTCCTTCTTTTCTTCTTCGAAAACTATTCCTTCACCTTCTAATTTTTCAAGGATCGGTTCGTATATCTCTGGTTCTACAGGGATGGTCACGCCGGTTTCTTTTATCCTTTCCTCAAGGACCATCTCAACCGCCATAGCGGCGGGTAATCCCACGGTTCTAGCCATGGAAGTCTCTCCGCCGGCGATACCGAAATCGATCATCGTAGATGTGATCTTCTCCTGCTTATCGTCGAATTCTGCTTTGAAGATGTGGTGCATTATGAGCATGTCCTTCTCCCCTTCCTTGTAATCCATCCTATCAAGCATGAGCTCGACCAGAGCGTCTATGTAACCTCCTTTTTCGATGGGTATGGGTACGTCTTCGAAAAGACCCAGCCATCCCATCCTCTGTATCGGGTCTGAATCTACTGAGATGTCCATGTATTCAGCGGTATCGCTGGGTTCTCCTCCTCCGGATATCTCTTTCATCATATCTCTGTAAGTCATACCGCTCAGGTCTCTTTCCTCTTCATCCATTAGACCGAGATCCACCATGCACTTCATGGTCTCACACCAGCCGGGGTATCGAAGAGTTCCTCGGAAAACCGTTTCAGCGCCCGTCAGACCGTATTTTTCTTTGTAAGGCAGTGAGTTCCGATTTGGATATGCTTCTAACCCCTCTTCAAAACCTGGTATGTCCATGGGCCAGTGATTTTCGAATAGTTCTTCAGAAGGTATCTTGACTATCTCTCCCTTCTTGAGATATTTCGCAGAGTTCTTACCAGCGAGTAAAACCCCCTTCGGACTCCACGAGAACTTGTACCCGTACGGGTTATCGTTGTCTTCCGGTGCTGGGAGACCGCCGCAGTATGATTCGAAACTCTTCACAGTTCCGCCTCTGTTCTCTACATCGTGTATCACCCTCATGGCGCTCATATGGTCCGTTCCCGGGTCCACTCCGGTCTCCATCATGATCAAGATACCCGCTTCTTTCGCTTCGTCGTCTAGAGCCTGGATCTCGTCGGATACGTAGGAAGTGGTGACCATCTGTTTTCCGTTCCTTATGCATGATCTAGCAACTTTTTCGTGGAAGACGTAGGGCAGTAAACTGACGGCTACGTCGTGCTGGGAAACCAGTTCGTCCAGCATCTCCTGGTCGTTTATGTCGAACTCCACCGCTTTTCCGTTCTCGTATCCCTTCACTTTATCTTTCGCTTTCGATACCGTCCGGGAAGCGACAGTTACGTCGTATCCCTTTTCCAGCAGATATCTAACGTGTGGTCCTGCAACGTGTCCAGCTCCGAATACTACAGCTTTATTCATGTTTTTCACCTTCTAGATATTTTTCTATATACTCATATTCCGGGGTGAGTTCCCCCTTATGGACTATGATAGCTTTTTTTATCTCCGGAGGCATGTCCAGCTCTTCGAACGGCTTGGAATAATCCGCCTCGGCGATATCCTTTATGAACGGGAGCAGAAGATTACTGAATTCTTCCGTAGATTCCCTGGGAAGTTCACACGGGAGGTTATCAACAGCTAGAACAACCACTCCTTCACCTTCGTATCCTTCGTGTGTTTCCTCGGTGAGTGGATCGTAGAGATAGACCGGGTCGCCCGGGTTCGTCGTGTGGGTGTTGAACTCGATGCCACCTTCTATATCGCAGGAGATATCGCCGACGACCTTCAGTTTGTGTTGGTCGTTGACGTACAACTGCCTGAGATTCTCCCGTTTCACGAAGCGTGGGTATTTCTTGTCCCAGTAGATACAGTTCATGAGTATGGTCATGTACGGCAAGTATCTCGAGAAGATCGAATGATAACGCTCGGGATTATTATAGTAATCTTGGAGATCGAAATCCCATTCTGGGGAGTTAGGTTCTACCATATCTTCTTCTTTAAAAACTGCCTTGTAGATCACGTCTTTTTCTTTATCTAAGTCGAAGATATTTTCCGGTGCTACTTCCTCTGAAGGTAGATCATCAATGAGTTTCTGCGCTGTTTCAGATACGTGTCCGTAACCGGCGAAACCGACTACTACGGGCTTTATCTCGTCGGGCAGACCTTCTTCTTTTATGGTTTTTGATATCTCTTCTAATACTTGTTCGGCTTCGTCAAGTCCGTCGTATTCCACCATGGTCTTCATCTTGGAGAAGGGCGTGTCTATCCCCTCGTACTCGTACCTCCTTCCGAGAGCCCAAAGCGAATCCATCATTCCCGCATAACCGGCATAGTGTCCGAAGAAAACAAGGCGATCGCCGGACTCGTCCTCTATCCTTTCGTAATCTATCAGTTGGCAGTTATTGTCCAAGAGTTTCTGGAGCATGTACATGTTCTCCTCCTGCCCCTTGATAGTGTGTGAGAAAAATATGAAGGTTTTACCTTCTTTAAAGTAATCTGGCGGCATCTCTTTTACACCGAAGATCACCGGAACGTCGTCTAGGCTTTCAACGACCTTTGCACCAGCTTCTTCGAATTCCTCGTCACTGAATGCTCTTATGTCCGAGGTCTCAACGTAAACATCAATACCGAATTCATCTACGATCTTCTTAACGTGCTCGGGTGTTAAAGGCGCCCTCTTCTCCCATATATTCTTGTCTTCCAGACGTATGCCGATACTCGCCATGCTATCACTTTCCACCTTAGTGAAAGGTTTTATTTAATTGATTTGTAGGGTGGTGGTCAAGGCTCACTTTCGACCTGGTCTGGTTCGCTCTCTGGTTCTTCCTGGATCTCTTTATATTCATCCATACTTTCCTCTGTTTCCACTTCCTCTTCAGAAGATCCGGTGTACTTCTTCAGAACGAAGAAAACCACGAGTGCGGATATCGCTGCTACGATAACAAATACCCACCACGGGAACTCTGTGTCTTCATCATCTCCGTCACCTATACCGCTCTCCGTCGGTAGTGGGTCTTCACCGTCAAGGATCCCATCGCCGTCTGTATCTGGATTATTGGGATCTGTACCTTTATTGTACTCTTCCACATTGGTCAAATTATCGTTATCCTCATCGTAGAACGCATCGTACTTGTTCTTCGGATCGAATCCGTGCTGTTCCTCCCAGTCGTCAGGCATACCGTCTCCGTCATCATCCGGGTCCTCTTCGTCGGGCACACCGTCTCCATCGGTATCCCTGGTAGTTGAAACGGTGACGTTGAGTTCATCTGAATCTGTGTTACCCCCTAGATCAGTAACGGTCAGAGTTATGTTGTAAGTCCCCGGACCATCGAACTTGTAAGAGGACGTTTTACCTTCTAAGCTGAAGTTCGATATGTCTTCAGAAGTCCATCGGTATTCCCAGATACCAGTATTATCCGTTGAGCTAGATGCATTGAATTCAACCCTAGTTCCCATGTAGATCTCTACGTCTTCACCGGCTTCAGCGTTGGGTGGATCGTTATCGTATATAGATGTGTAAACGTCTTGTAGGCGGGCCCAGTTCTCTCCATCCGTAGCTGATACGTCGTAATTGAGATCATATATAGTGTTCGATCGGATGGTTATCTCCAGTGTCCATGTACTCCCCATCACGTTGTTCAAGCTCTTGTTAGTGGAATTGGCTCTATCTGACCCGAACCAGTAGATCACATAGGCGTTCGTTACCTTAATATTGTCGATCATGGTGAGATTGAAAACGAACGGATCTCCGGTGGTTGCGGTCTTCGGTGTCATGTCCGCGATGGTAGGAGCGTCGTTATCCTCAACTTGTAAGGTGTACTCCTCAGAGTTCGCCCAATTACCGTTCACGTCCGAGGCGTTGAACCTGTAATGTAAGTCAGTAGCGTTATCCTGTATCTCTATAGTTACGGTCCAATTCTCCCCGCCCTTAGACAAAGTGTCCTGTTCCTCTCTCCCGCTGAACCAGTAAACGATCTTTACTGAATCCACTCCCTCGTTATCCGTGACGTTTGCTTTCAAGGTGAACTGTTCTCCGGTGGTCGGGGTGCCCGTTGTGGCGTCTGCTATGTTTGGAGGGGTGGTATCTGATAAAGTAGTGTTGAATCTGTAATATTCGCTGTTATTATCATCCTTAGCCCTGTTTCCGGCATCATCAGTTGAGAACACTTCGAAGAAATATCTAGTATCTTCGGACAACCCGTTCAACTCGACAGAATGGCTGGTTGTCTGCGCGTTGTTGAAAACTGTTTGATTGGAAGATAAGTCAGGATTCACCGAATAATTCACACGGCTGTCACTGGGTTCGTCCGTGGTCCAGGTGATGGTGGCGGAAGTGGCGTTTAAATGAATGATAGATACAGAAGTTATTACAGGTGATGTGAGGTCCAATGTTTCGAAGGAATAATAATCTGATTCGTTATCATCTGTAACGATGTTGTAACTATCTTCAGACTTGACTTCAAAATAGTATTTAGTGCCGATCGACAAGTCTGTAAGTAAAACAGAATGATTTTCTACCATAGTCTTATTGGTAGAATTTAGATTCGAAGAGAGATTTGGATTAGTAGAATAAACGACCATGCTCGTAGCAGGTTCATTAGTTTTCCAAGTTACATTCACAGTTGTTTCGGTAATATTCTGAACGTCCACGTCGTATATAATAGGTGGAGAAATATCTGCGGGTTCCATGAGAGGATTATTATCTAATTGAAAATAACCCCCACCTTTATCCATATAAGGATGGGGTATTTCCGTATCACCTACACCATCGCCTGCTGTGCGACCTGCACTCCCATCATCGGTCCCGCTGTAGTCATCCCAGTAATTACCTTTACCTTCATCATCATCCCATGTATTGCTGTAAGATGTATTATCTAATGAATGGATATGTTTAGAATTGTTCATGAAATTGTTATAATATAATTCGTTGTCTGTTGAATTCTTTATGTTGATAGCTACTGAATTATTTGATAGATAATTTCTTGTTATCAAGCCATCATTTACATTCGAAAGATGAATGCTAGTATTTCCACTAGAGATGGTATTTCTATCTAATATACTTTGAACAATACCGTCTGCGACAATACCACCTCCATAACCGCTGATTGTATTATCTGATAGCGTGTGGTCCCGACCGAGGATACGTATCGCTACATTCCCGAGGGTTAAACTCCGGTTAAAATGCCCTTCAGATCCATCGACCTCATACCCTGCTACTTTTGCGATGTAAGTGCCTGGTTTAGTATATTCAAGAGTGACGATCTCATCTGCATCAACATCAGCACAAAATTCAACAAGCTCCTCAGTTTGGGCTTTATTATCACTGTTATTATCGTAATATATCCCGAGGTCTAGATCTGGAGCATCTTCCCAACCCATTATATGATATTCAAAAGTCGTATTGGCAGATATATTGATGAATTCAGTGTAAGAAGCATTTGCTAAATACTCCATGTAATCAGACAGGTTTGATATTCCCGTAGGGTCATCGTATGGAGCTACGAGTCCTTCATCCCATCTATGTTCGTAATAGTTCGTACTTGTATTAGAAGTTAAAACATTTTTTTGAATTTTGATGTCCTCTGAAAAACGGTCCATTTTGATAGTCCATAAACTGTTATTAGAAGAATGGATTGTATTGTTAACAGCTTGGATCTTTGATGAATAATCCATTTTGATCCCATAGGATGAATTAGAAATCATATTGTTGAAAATGTTCGTTTCTTTTGATTCGTCAAGATAGATCCCTTCCGTATTATTCGTTAAGATATTATTATCGATGGAACAGTTTATACTACCCCAACACTTTATCGCCTTTTCACGGTTATTACGTATCTGATTACCCTCGATAGTACTATTTTTTGAGATGACATAGAAACCATTACCTCCATTTTTTGAAGCTACGTTATTGTATATCGAATTAGAGTCTGAATAATATATCTGAAATCCATCCATGGAATTATACGAACAATTATTATCATGCACGGTATTATTCTCACTACTAAAATAGAGTGATAGTCCTCCTCGATTATTCAACAGATTGTTTTTATGAATAGTATTATCACTAGAGTATCGCATATATATGCCTACCCTAGTATTATTACAAATAAGATTATTTTCTATGGCACCGTTAGTAACATTATTGATGGTCAATCCACTGCTTGAAAAGTAAGGCCAACTGGATGATCCACTAGCATTATGCAGATAACAGTCCCTTACCACAAAATGATCCGTCGTGTTCCCGATGTAGATACCGTACCCGTAACCACCTCCGTCGATATCGTACCCCTCGATGATATATGGGTCCGCTTCAGTCCCATTCCCAGATTGGGCTGTTTCATTCAGGTCCGTGTTGTTGTTGATCCTGATCGGAGCGCTTTGTTTTTGATCTTCTACAATGGGTTCCATAAGAGGGTATTCATCTACTGCGGTAACACCGCTTATGGAATAGTTAGTATCTCCTATGCCATCGCTATTTGACTGGGTTTGATCCGGCCCGGAATAATCATCCACACCGCTGTAATCACTCCAGTAATTTCCTCCCGTCGGGTAGCTGGCGTTCCAAGAGTTATTCGTGCACAGATCATTAGCCTGATCAGTATTGTCGATGAAAGAATTGTGATAAAATGTGTTGTTGTAACAGAAGGCGTTATTCATGTAAAATCCATAGTTGCTGTTCATGGATATGTTGTTCCCTACAAGGCTGTTTCTAGATGATGAATGCATATAAACGCCGTTATTATTATTAGATATCTTATTATCTGTAAACGTGTTGTAGGCGGAGAAGTATATAGGGACCCCATCTGAGTTACCAGTGAATATATTCTTCGAGATGGCGTTGTTGCTAGATGAGTATACCTCAAACCCTTGGCTGTTTTTAAATGCGACGTTGTTAGTAAAAGTGTTATTCTTGGAGTCGTAGATGCGGATACCCTCTGAGTTATTGAACGCAGTGTTTCCATTAATCTTATTTTTGGACGAATAATAGAGTCCAATACCCCTATGATTTTGCGAAGCGTTGTTATCCTCAAGAGTATTTTCGTTGGAGGAACTAAGGATGACACCACCATCAGAATTAGATATCGCAGCGTTGTTAGAAATCATATTATTATCGGATGATTGGAGTAATATGCCTGTATCGTTATTATCCGAAACGTAGTTACCCTCTATCGTGTTACCATAAGACCCATTGTTAATTTGGATCCCGTAGGAGTTTCCAGACGCGTTGTTGCTCAAGATCACAGTATCCTTAGAAGAATAAGCATAGATGCCACGTTTGTTGTTCATCACAGTGTTATTATAGATCGTACTGTTCTGGACATCGAAAAGATGTAATCCAGCATCGTAGAAGTAAGTTGAATTGTAATCCTTGCTAGCATTATGCAGATAACAGTCCCTCACTACAAAGTGATCAGTCGTATTCCCGATGTAGATACCGTACCCGTGACCACTGCCATCGACATCCCAGCCTTCAATTATGTATGGGTCCGTTTCGTTACCAGCAGCACCATTATTGCTCACAGCTGTAGAATTCGCGAACTCGTCGTTACCATCGATCCTGATAGGCGCATGACTAGTATAACCAAGCAAACTCTCATCTGATGAAGACTCAACATCCTCCTCACCACTTTGCCCCTGAGTAGACACAAAAGCGATAGAAAAGAAACTAAAAATCATAAAACACACTACGATAAATCCGATAGGCTTTTTCAAATCCATGATTTTCCTCCAAATGATCTACGCAGTTATTGATATGTTATTATATAAGTGTTAAGAATGTTGAATTCGGATGATATAACATCGTCTCTATAGGTCACCAGTAAGAAGCGATCACCACTCTATTTAGGAATTCGTAGGAGTTAAATACCGAGATTCGATAACCTATGATACTAGGAGATATAACAAATAACGGTGAATGATATGTCAGATATGAAAGAAATTTTGGATGCGATGGAAGAATTAGGAGTACCGAGTGAAGACCCGAAGGATGTACCGAAATCAGGCCAATCTTTTCCGGACGGAGGGCACTACAGGATGGAGATCTCAGGTGTAGAGAGACCGTCAACACTTAGAGCACTCATCGAGGAGAGAGAGAAGCGTGATATACCTATACACAGGCTCATCAGCACGGTCATGGGAAGCACACTGTTAACCGACGACGAGCTTCAGGATTTCGCACAATTGGCCCACGATTCCGAGATGGAGGTAATAATAACACCCGGACCTAGGGCGAGCTGGAACACCGGGAGACAGATAGCAACTCCAGAAGGTGCGATCTCAGGGCTGAGAGTAAGGGGTTCGGATAACATAGTTCACGCCCTTAAAGATATCAAGAGATGCATAGATTTCGGTTTCAGGGGCTTCCTGGTAACAGATGAAGGCGTTCTATGGCTGGCTAACGAACTCAAGAAGAAAGGATTGATACCGGACGACGTCACCTTCAAAGTATCTATATACGCCGGTCACGCCAACGCTGCAGGTGGAAAATTGTTGGAAAGGCTCGGGGCGGGTACGTTCAACCCACTAGGTGACATCTCGGTTCCGATGTTCGCTTCCATTAGGAAGGCCATCGAGATCCCGATTGATATCCACATATACCTAGCAGAATCCATGGGTGGCTTCAACAGGTTCTACGAAGGACCGGATCTAGCAAGAGTTGCATCACCATGTTACTTCAAGATCGAACCGGGCAGCGGACTAGCGGCGGGTGGCGGAATATACAAACCGTGGACCGATCCTGACTTCCTAGCTAACTTCGCAGTTGAGAAGGTGAAATACGCTGAGATAATACACAACATAATCCAAGATGAATACCCAGACCTCAAACTCTCAGAACACGGATGCGAAGGACTGGCCATACCACAACCATAGAAGGTGCGAAACATGACGAAAGGATTGGCGGGTGACTTCTCTCTTCTCAGGGGAGAACCGCCTATCGAGTACCTTACTAAAGCGAACCAGTTAGAAGCCGAAGGCAGGGACATGGTGAGGTTCGAGATCGGACAGCCTGATTTCGATACACCGGACAACGTTAAAGAAGCGGCTAAACAAGCTCTAGACGAGGGTTTCACACACTACGTTCCCACCATGGGCATACCCGAACTGAGAGAAGCTATACAGGAAGATATCGAGAAGACAAGAGGATTCAGGCCAGACCTGGATCAGATAATCGTACTCCCGGGCGCTAAGCCGGGACTTTTTTTCGGTCTTCTATCCACCATCGAAAAAGGTGACGAGGTCATCTACCAGGATCCGTTCTACTTCACATACGATTCCATGATAGGGTACCTGGGTGCTAAGAAAACCCCGATCCCTCTCTACGAAGAAGACGAGTTCCGTATGACACCAGAGCATATACAGGAGCGGATATCCGACGATACAAAACTGATACTTCTCAACTCACCTTCGAACCCGACAGGTGGCGTTCTGACTAAGAAAGATGTCCAGGCCATCGCCGAGATGGCGGAGGAACACGACGCTTACATCCTCTCCGACGAGATCTACAGCAAGATGCTCTATGAGGGTCACGAACACTACACGCCGGGATACCTGGACGAGTGCAAAGAAAGAACGATACTTATAGACGGTTTCTCCAAGGCATACTCCATGACGGGATGGAGACTCGGCTACGCGGTGGCGCCTAAAGACGTGGTTCACAAGATGGACCTGCTCCTGGCGGACGCGGTCTCATGCACGACCTCCTTCGTTCAGAGAGGTGGTGTGGAAGCCCTGAAGAACGGGCAGGATTTCGTGGATCATATAATGGGTCATTTCACCAAGAGAAGAAAGGCGATAGTGGAAGGCCTCAACGAAGTGCCTGGTATGAGCTGTATCTACCCGAAGGGAGCTTTCTACGTCTTCCCGAACATCAAGGAAACGGGGATGAAGAGCGAAGAACTGGCCAACTATATGATAGAGGAAGCCGGCGTGTGCTTACTGCCGGGAACCGCCTTCGGAGAACAAGGTGAAGGATTCCTAAGATTGTCCTACGCTTCTTCACTGGATGAGATCGAAGAAGGCATCAGAAGGATGAAGAAATCGATGGAAAAATTGTGATTTTCCCTCTTTCCCTCCCTGGCGGTCGGGAACCCATGGAACAACTATAGCTGTTTCATTTTTCCCGTCCTAGCGGTCGTGTCACCATACCTACGGCTGAAAGGGAAGCGTTAGATATAAGTGAATGAGATATCGTTCAAGTCATAGTAAGACCCATAGAGGATGAAGGTAATCCTCGTGACTAAGAACGATATCAAAAATTCTTTAAATATTATCATGTTAGATAGGATAGTTGATAGATATGACTAAAGGACTGAAGAAGGGAAGATTGGGGTTCTTGTCCTCCATTGTCAGTGATAATCCAAAAAAGGTCCTGGTCGTGATCATAGTTTTCACTATCCTCATGGGGTATTTTGCTTCTGGTATGAGTATGGAAACCCGAGAAGGATCTTTCAATCCTGAGAGTAAAAAAGGTGATTGGTTAGAACAGGTACGGGAGGATTTTGGATCATCCGGAGAGAGTGTTCAGATTGCCTTTGTGGCCGAAAACGGCGACGTGTTTACTCGAGAAATCCTTCTAGATATGATGAACACAAAGATAGCAATGCGTAACGATGAAGTCATCAATAATACGTTGATGAAGTCCAACGGTATGATGGGTGGCTCAAATACATTAGCCGACACGATCGTGTTCACTAACCTAACCCTGCAGATCCAGGATTTCGTCGTCTCACTGCCGAGTAAAACGAACTCAACGAAAACCACCTTCGAAACACAGTACCAGATAAATCAATACATGAATTCTTCTCTGTCATCTGCCAGTTCTCTGATGACCTCTTCAGACCCCATTGTAGCAGACCACGCGACTCAGACTCTGGTCTCTATGTCCTATATAATATCGGATCCACAGTCATGGGCGGTCACCTACGAACTGCAGTCCGACCTAGTGAACCTGAGTTATGCTCTTGAGGGAGGCACTACAGAGCAAGTCATAAACCGGTTAGATGTGTTGATAACTAAATTGAACGGACTTAAAGACGCCATGGCGGGTACTGCTATGGAAAGCAGTGCTGATCGCTTTTTGGATCTGTTCATCAATTCCAAGGGCATATTTGAGACAAGTCAAACCACATCAGAACACCAACAGGCCCGCTCTATGCTGCTGAGGTTCCTTGCTATCGGCGGCGAGATGGGTGAACTCGACTTGGATGCAATGTCCATGGATCTTTCTGAGGGGCTGCCCTCTATGGGCCTGACTTTAGAAGATAAAAAACAGATGATCGAAAACATGAGCGATTCTGATATCAAGAACACGGTCATGGATGTGATGAACTATGATCCTTCAGAACTCAACGGAGCTATAGATGAGATATTGAGCGACTTCGCTTCCATGGAGAACACCGCTGAAGATAGTACCGAAGTTCTTGGGAACATGAACGAAACCTTATCAGGATTGATATCAAAACTACAATCACAGGGGGATGTGGAAAGTGCTTCTGCTCTTGCGGATTACAAAAAAGCGGTGCTGACGAATAAAACCATCATGGAGCACTCCATCGAGTCTTTCGAAGAAACTTCGACCATGATGCAGTCGTCCAGGTATATCTCTACACAGATATACTCTTTGAAAGACGGCATAAGGATGAGCGTGAGCAAAGATTTCGAGCCTACTAATGATCTTGTTTCTATCAGAGCTGAGAGTGCTATCGGCCTCATAACCATGAATTCTTCGGTGGATAGGGATACAAGGTTAGAAGCCCAGCAAAACCTCATCGAGCTATCGAAGGATGTGAGCAGCAGTTCTCGACCGCGTATCTTCGCCTCGCAAGTGATGATGGAAGAGATAAGCGAGAGTGCTGACAGGAGTTTACAATTTCTACTCCCGATCGCCTTTGTCTTCGTTGTTGTGGTTCTTTTCCTAGTTTATCGAACTATTATCGAGACCGCGTTGAGCTTGTTAGCCTTGGGATTTGCCATAGTCTGGACCTTCGGAGCAGGTGTACTGCTGGGATACGAGTTCAACCCCATGATTATAGCGGTACCCGTCCTTATCACCGGCTTGGTGATCGATTACGGGATACACATGGTGATGCGGCATAGGGAGGAAAGGGAAGACGGATACGACCCCGCGGATTCTACCCGTATCGCCATATCGACGGTCGGAGGTGCCTTGTTTTTAACTACATTCACAACTGTTATAGGTTTCCTTTCTAACACCTTCAGCTCGCTCAAAGCCATGCAGCAGTTCGGTATCCTCGCAGCAGTGGGTATCTCGTCTAGTTTCATACTGATGGTCGCAGGACTCCCCGCGGTGCTTCAGCTCGTCGAAGAGTGGAGAGAGAAAAAAGGAGAAAAGAGGTCTGACAAAAAGATAAATAAATTGACCAAGGAAAAGGGCAAGGACATCATAGGAAATATATTATCCATACCTGTAGACACATCCGACAAACATCCAATTATTGTGATATTGATCGTGGTTATGATAACCGGCGCCTCACTTTACGGTGTTTTAAATATAGACACAACCTTCAACATAGAAGATTTCTTACCCGAGGACAAGCCCCAGAGCGAGTACATCAGATACATCTCTGAACATTATAACATCAGTACTTCGTGCGCGTACATACTCACAGAAGGTGA
>CAZFVW010000004.1:0-21569 GCA_964522285.1 uncultured Thermoplasmata archaeon
TACTACAAACGTACCGGCGATCAGTATCGGAAATATCTTTTTAGTAAGATCCCACGTTTCGTATCCCCATTCCGTGACTTCACTGGTCTCATAATAATAGATCATTATGACCGCGATGGCCATGGAGAACAGATAGATGATGCCGATCTTGATAGCCCAAGAGAAACTCGCCGTTCCCACAAGCAATATGCCTATCAACAATATAAAAACACCCAATTTAACCCATTTTGACCTTTCAGGCTCGTCGTCGCTTAGCATTTGATCCATATTATTATTACTAGTTTCTTCATCGTGACCCTTGAATAGATTGGACATAACAAAAGCAATAACAAAAGCCATGGCCACCGCAGCTACTGCCCTTGCCAAGCCCAGTTCGTATCCCAACATGTTAGCGGTGTAAACGATGGCGAGTATATTGACGGCAGGACCAGAATACAAGAACGCAGTCGCCGGCCCTACGCCGCTTCCCTTTTTGTACAAACCTGCGAACATCGGGAGTATAGTGCAGCTGCAGACAGCCAACACCGCTCCAGATATAGATGCGATCGGATACGAGATCGTCTTCTTGACATCCGGTCCCAAATATTTCAGTATAGCATCTTTCTTGATGAAAGCTGATATCGCCCCTGCTATGAAGAACGCAGGGATCAAGCATGTTAGTACGTGCTCTGAAAGGTATTCATATACGCTCAGCAGCCCGCTCATGAGTACCGCATAAATTATGTCCAGCATCTGTCAACACCATTTCAATTTTATTTAAAATAAACTACAAACATCTTGTTAATAAAGTTTACGGTTTCAAATTAATTTGAAATGACTTACATCTCTATCTGATCAACTTTTTTCAAAAGGAGTAGAAAGAAGGACCACGGTTCATTCACCGCTGCAACTTTATGATCATCTCGGTTTCGGCGTTTTGACCACTAGGATCTTTGCATCATCGTCGGAAGTATTCCTTACATTGTGAGGTATATCTTTTGGACTCAATACGATATTTCTCTCTTCCACTTGTTTCGATCTTTTTCAGGTCTATTCTCTCCACATCATTCACCTATCCTTCTCAGTTCTATCATCATCCACTATCCTTTGACGGCAGACTTTATCTCCGGATATTTGAGATGTTTCGTTATCGATATTTGCACCGCCTAGGGATCTCGATAATATGCTCCTATGTATCTTACACATCTCGCTGTCCAGCTCTTTGGCCACTTCCTCGAAAACACAGTTCTTGTATTCGATGGTGTAGCCACCCTCGTCTTTAGATAAAGATGCGTAAAATCCGAATTCGTTGAACCGCTCGACCATCTTCTTCAACACATCTTCCAAAGGCTCATCCCCTCTCTTCGGAAAATACTCGAGAAGTTCTTCTAAAACGAGATCTAGAACATCCTGGAGTCCTTCCTCGCCGAACTTATCTGCTACCTTCCTGATGAATATATTTAGGAACAGACTCTCTCTTCTGGGGAACGCCTTCTTACCCATCTCGGTGAGTACAAAGAATTTCTTAGGTCTGCCTTTTTTTACCTTCCTGAATTCGTGCTGGATCAACCCCCTCTTCTCAAGTCTTTTCAGATGTTTGCGCACGGCACTCTCGTTGATATCCAGTTCACCCGTTATCTGTATGGCGGTCATATCCTTCTCCAGTAACTTGGTCAAGATCGTCGTCCGTGTATCGTTCCGCGGTAGTTTGAGAGGATCGTATCTTTCTTCCATGTGATACTATAAAGAGGACAAGGTTTATATACTTTACTCACCCATAGGTGTTTATACAGGTGTTGAAGATATGAGAGAAAAAGTAGAAAAAGTCCTCGAGGAGATCAGACCGAGCATTCAAGCGGATGGCGGCGATGTGGAGTTAGTCGAAGTGACAGATGAAGGGGTAGTAAAAGTCAGATTGACAGGAGCCTGTGCTGGATGCCCCATGAGCCAGATGACGTTAAAATCCGGTGTGGAAAGAGTGCTAAAAGAGAAAGTGCCGGAAGTGAAGGAAGTGGTTCACGCATAAGTATAACCAAAACCCCCTTTCAAAGCTAATTTTATTTCGATCTTCTTTCTCATTTTTTATACTTCTATTTTCTTGCAGAGAAGCACATCACACCAAATGTTTAAATACTTTACACACCTTTTAGTGTATATAGTAAAACAAAAGCACATTGCGAGAAAGATAATAATATGATAAGGTTGATATGATGAACAAGAGGGGATATATATGAGCGGAAAGAAAAGCTCGCGTATCGACGTGACGGGTGAGACGTGTCCAGTACCTTTAGTCGAGACCAGGAAAGCGGTTAGGAAAGCGGATCCAGGAGATGTCATCGAGGTGATGGGGAACCACCCAGCTTCCAAGAAAGAGATACCCATGGCAGTCGAATCACTCGGTTTGGAACTGTTGAGCGTAGAAGGGAAAGACGATAACTGGCGTATCAAGATCAAGATACCGGAGGAGTGATATCATGCCCGAGAAAGAGAAGAACGATAAAGCCACAATCATAGTCCAAAGCGGTGAGATGGACAAGCTATACAGCGCTCTGATAGTGGGGACCGGTGCACTGTCCATGGGCATGGACGTGTCGATGTATTTCACATTCTGGGGATTGGAGAGGTTGAAGAAAGGAAAACTCGATAAAGGCCCACTCTCCCGTATGAACTTTTTGGGGCTGGGGAAGTGGATGCTCAAACGGAGGATGAAGAAAAAGAACGTCCGCAGCCTCGAGGAGCTGCTCACTGACTTTAACGAACTCGGTGGGAAGATACTGGCATGCGACATGACCATGGAGATAATGGGTGTAAAAAAAGAAGAACTCAAGGACGACGTGATAACCGACTACTGCGCCGTTGGTACGTATATAAAAGAGGCGAGGGAATCGGAGGTAACCCTTTTCATATGATAAGATAAAGAGGTGTAAAAGATGGATGAAGAAAAGATATATCTGGATAACTCGTCGAGTACGAAGATAGACGAGGAAGTGGTCAAAGCTATGGAGCCATACTTCTACGAAAAGTATGCTGTAGCCACTTCAGAGTTTGGCTATTCCATGGGGATAGAGGCCAAAGAAGGACTAGATGAAGCTAGAGTAGTGATAGCCGATAAGTTGAACGCTGAACCGAGTGAGATAGTTTTCACATCGGGCTCTGCGGAGTCTAGCAATCTATCTCTGAAGGGAGTGGCGAAGAAATTAGACAAAAAAGAGGGTGATCATATCATAATCTCCAAGATAGAAGATTTTCCGGTACTCCAGAGTGCTGAGAGTTTGGAGAAAGAGGGATATGAGGTAACGAAGATAGATGTGGACAGCGAAGGAAGGCTGGATATCGAACAGCTCGAGGAAGCCGTAAACGAGGATACCATCTTAGTATCCATACAGCACGCTAACCAGGAGATCGGGACGGTTCAAGACATCGAGAAGATGGCCGAGATCTGCGATGAGAATGATGTATTGTTCCACACCGACGCCACGCATACATTCACCCGGTTACCCATAGATGTTAAAGAAACCCCCATAGATATGATAACTCTGGCTTCCCACACGATCCACGGCCCCAAAGGCATTGGAGCGCTTTATATCAGGGACGGAACCCCGATCAGCAAGATCATGGACGGCGGCTTCCAGGAGAACGATAGAAGGGGTGGTATAGAGAACATACACGGTGCAGTCGGTTTCGCGAAAGCTGTGGAGTTGGTGGATGAAGAAGAGAACCAGCGGTTGAAAGAGATGAGGGACACATTGATAGATAAGGTGATAGAAGAGGTACCAGATGTCACACTGAACGGATCTAGAGAACACCGACTACCACAGAACGCCAACATCACTTTTCACTACGTAGAGGGAGAATCGATCACCTTACACATGGACATGAACGGTATCGCAGTGAGCACCGGCTCCGCGTGTTTCAGCAGATCGCTGGAAGCCAGCCACGTGATAATGGGTATCGGAGGAGACCACGAGAGGGCACACGGCTCCATAAGGTTCACATTCAGCAGGTACAACACCATGGAAGAAGTGGAGAAAACAGTAGAAACCATTTCCGAGATAATAGAAAGATTGAGAGAGATAAGTCCTTTAACAAAGGAAAAGAAGGAGGAATAAAGATGGCTGATTTACCGTATACCGAAAAAGTTATAGAATACTTCAAGAACCCCAAGAACGTGGGTGAGATAGAAGACCCGGACGGGAAAGCACAGGAAGGGAGTCCAGCGTGTGGTGATATGGTGGAACTCTTCATCAAAGTGGATGAGGATACACAGGAGATCACGGATATCAAGTTCAAGTCCTACGGGTGCGCATCGAACATAGCCACGGGCTCGATCATAACCGAGATGGTCAAAGGAAAGACCATCGATGAGGCTAAAGAAGTAACGTGGCAGGATGCAGCTGATGAATTGGGCGGTCTACCGAAGATAAAGGCACACTGCTCCGTTTTAGCTGTGGAAGCACTCCAGGAAGCTATCAGGGACTACAAAGAGAAACACGGATTGGTGAAGGAGCAGGAAGAAACAACGGCGGAAGTCGTGAAGAAAAGATTACGTCACGTGATGAACCCGATGACAGGATTAGATGTGGTCCGGACCGACCTGATAACCGATATACAGGTGAACGAAGGAAAAGTAACTATAAAAGTAGATCTGGAAGAAGACCACCAGTTCGCTAACGCCGTCAAGGAAGACATCAAAGAGAAGATCGAACCCCGATGGGATGTAGAAGAAGTGGAGATAGTGTTCAAGGAGTGAGATAATTGAAAGTCGGTCAAGTGGAAGAGATCTTGAAGTCCTTCATGACGGGTGAAACCACCGAAGAAGAAGCGTTGAAAGAGCTCCAAGCGTGCATCCCCTTGGATATCTATCTGGCCGAAGTCGTCCTTTTGGAAAGCGGTATATCGATGACGGACTTAAAGAAGATGAGCGAGATATATCCCGATCTGTTGAAGGGAGAATCTGAAAAGCTCGTGAAGGCACTTGATAAGCATCATCCTATCCTGGATCTGATCACGGAGCACGAGAGGGTAAACAGTCTGCTGTTGTTGATGGACGAGATAGCTGATCGAGTGGAAAATGATGATTACCACATCTCTGATGAAGATATAGCAAAACTAGAAAAGATACTGAAAAATTTTGATGAGATCTCTAAGCACCAAAGGCGTGAGGAGGATGTTATCTTCCCGCGTATGAAGGAGTTGGATTTGAGGGGGAGGACCATCTTACTCACAGAGGAACACGACGATTTTAGAAAAAGTTTAGAGATATTGAAACAGGAGATATCTTCACAGGACATCGATGTCCAAAACCTACTGGACCAGATATGTTTCATCACCTATAATCTGAGGTTCCACACCTTTATAGAGAACGATATGCTGTATCCCGTAGTGGTCAAAAAACTCGACGATTGGGACGATATCAAAGACGAATGCGACGAGATAGGTCTGGTCGAATTCGAGATGATGTGAGTACATCAGGTACATCACTTATGACGGGGAGACCTTTGATTAAGATGAGGCAATCGGTGGAGAAGATGGCGAAACTAACATCATCGTACGGTACTGGTGGATCATCGCCCTGGCAGGGATTGTAGCAGTGTTGGTAGCTGGCTACGGGTACAGGAAGAGAGGAGAGAGTTAGTTCCCGAAGAAAAATATTATAACTCTCGGATTAATTACCCTTAGAGATGATCACGATGGATCGGGTGATGGTCTGACCAATGAAGACTTATACGAACTCTGCAGTATGCCGGAGATCGGTGGTAGGGCACACCCCTTCCGTAAGAACATCTTCGTAGAGGTAGATTGGATGGATAGACACGAGATGAGCGATAAAGCGAAGTGGATGGTCGGTACGAGGTTCCTGAACAACCCGACGGGTGAAGAGATCTGGCTGCACATCGATGACGGTAAGATGGGTGGTGGTGAAGGAGTTGATCATTGCGATGGGGATACTATTACCTATGGGAGCAGAGCTGGTGATTACAATGATTTTGGTGATTATTATGGTGATCACTTCGATCCAGCAAGAGAAGATAAGTTCCATTACTGTTTGATGGCAGACCTGGTGACTTCTAATGGTAATGATGTTGGTGGTGTTGCCAATGGCCCATACGGAGGTCATTTTACGGTAGCAGATGGAGAATGGGACAACAACATAGAATCAGGGTCTACTTTCATGCATGAATTAGGGCATGTGTTAGGATTGCATGGAGGCGATGAGGTTATAGGGGCAGGATATTTTCCCGGCATAGATAACGATAGTCATTCATTTAATGAATATCCTAGTGTAATGAATTACAATGCTCCTGATGAATATTATCAATATTCTGATGGAAGTGAAGGTGCTAGTGATCATAATGATTGGGAAGATATAAAATCAGAAATGGATGATTATCTATGAATAAAAAAGAAGTAAGTAGTAAGAATTTGGTTTACCATCTAGTGATTATACTGATTATAATTTCTTTAATATTCTCGGGTTGTATGCTTAATCAGGAAGATGAACATGAATGGCCTGATCCTTATTTTGAATACACTTACTCTTTAAATTTAACTTCAGATAATGAAACCACTGTTTTATACCCGGTACCTATTTTTGTATCAGAAGGAAATATATCTAAGCTTGTAGATGAGTTAAGATTATCTAAAGGGGATGCAGAATACAAAATCACTCAAACAAGGTATGGGGCAGCTTTAAACATCTCTTTTGAAGGAACCATTCATCTAGAAGGTATTAAAAAGGTTAATAAAAGCGACAGTAAGAAAGTGAATTTGTATAAATTTAGTAATTTGTCAATGCAAAAAAATGAAACAGAAAATTATAATGTATATAGCTCTGCCGAATCTAAAATAAATAAATTCAAATGTGTGATTAAAAGTGGCGGGGAGGATGTAGATACCCCAATTTATTCTAATATAGAAAACATTACATTAAAAAAAGGGTGGCAAGATATATCAATATCTGGGCTACCAAACTAGGGTATATAGTATGTATGACAATGCCAAGCGGAAAGTCGATACGAGGTTCCTGAACAATCCGACCGGCGAAGAGATCTGGCTGCATATCGATGCCCGTTTCACTCCGATGAATCATAGATTCATCTGCATCCTCGGAAACAGGTTTCCTGCGGATGACAGCAAGATGGGCGGGGGTGAAGAGATAGATTATTATGAAGAAACTACTACTGTAGAATGGTCTACTTTCATGCATGAGTTGGGGCATGTGTTAGGATTGCATGGAGGCGATGAGGTTATAGGGGCAGGTTATTTTCCCGGCATAGATAACGGGAGCTATTCATTTGATGATTATCCTAGTGTGATGAACTATAATGCTCCAGATGATTATTATCAATATTCTGATGGAAGTGAAGGTGCTAGTGATCATAATGATTGGGAAGATATAAAATCTGAAATGGATGATTATCTATGACGAGAGAAAGTCTCATGATAAGGAAAAAGATGTTTACTACTATCCTCATAATATTGATTTTGACATCATTGACTTTTTCTGGTTGTATATCGGAAAATGATGAAAATAACACTTATGTAAAATTTAATTTTGAATTAGAGGTTAATTCTGATAACACTACAACATTACTATGGCCAATTCCAATAGACCGCTCCCCTGATAATGTATCTAACCTTGTTGATGAGTTAGAAATCAATAAAGGGGATGCAGAATACTTCATTGATCAAACAGAATATGGCCCAGCTTTAAATATAACCTTCAAAGACCAAGTTAATATCGTTGCATATAAGAAATTTGAAGATGAGGAAAATAAAAACACTAATGCTAACAAATATTGGTTCACTGATTTATCAATGGAAACCAATGTAGAAAATGAATACAGAGTTTACAGTTCTAATAATATCGAGATTACAAATTTTGTCACTTCTGTAGAAACTGTAGACGATACCCCTCGATATTTCTCAGCAAACGAAAATATATTATTAAGTAGAGGTTGGGAAATTATTGAATTATAACAGTTTCACAAATTAGAGGTAATATAATGAAAGACATTAGGATTTGCATAAAAATCGTGACGATCATTTTTATCTTACTCTCTGCTATATACGTGTCTCCTGGTTGTCTAGAGGATGATAACGACTTAAGCCCTGAGGAACCTTATACCGAATTGATCTATGAAGTTGAAATATCTGGTGAAGGTGATAATTCAGTACTAATACCTATCCCTATAGATTCTCCAGGCCAAAGTGATTTGAATACGAATAACGTATCAAAGTTATTAGATCATATTGAAATTCTATCTGGAAGTGGTGAATACAAAACAGTAGAAACAAAATATGGACAAGCATTGGAAATTAATTTTTCGGATACTATACATATTAAAGCGAAAATGAAGTGGGAAGATCAACCTTCGGATTACGAAAAATATTTTTTTGATGAATTAACGATGAAAAATAACACTAATCAAAGTAGTTATAATATCTATTCAGAGCATGGAAACGTGAATATTGTCTTATTCAAATCTTATTGGAAAAGAGTCGGTGAAGATGTTGATTCTCCCTTCTATTTTGAACTCAAAAATTATCAATTAGAGAAAGGTTGGCAACTTTTATCAAAGGAATGAGTATGAGTGTAGATTGGATGATGGGACACGAGATGAGCGATAAAGCGAAGTGGATGGTCGGTACGAGGTTCCTAAACAACCCGACGGGTGAGGAGATCTGGCTGCACATCGATGATGGTAAGATGGATGGTGGTGGTGATGTTAACGATTTTGAAGATGAAATATATGATGCAGATTGGGGAATAAACAAAGGGTATTTTGATCATGGAAATCTGGAATTCCATTATTGTCTGATGGCACATTTAGATAAAAGTAATCCCGATTCAGGGTTAGGTAGAGGAGAAACACCTGGAGATGATTTTTGTCTCTTTGATGAAAAGTTAGGTTCATCTCGTGAACAGGCGCATGTTTTCTTACACGAACTAACTCATAATTTGATGGGAAACTATTTTGGAGTGGGGTCAACAGAGAAAGAACACAATCCTTCTGCATCACATTTAATAGATACAGATCAAGACCCAGAAGCAGAACACTGCACACATAATGATTGTGCTTTACAAACTCATTTATCTTCAAGCGAAAGAGAACAAATAACTAACTTGTGTGATGATTGTTGGGATGCAATAAGATTCGATGGTAGAGATAGAGATTTCACAGATTAAACGGAGAGAATATACATGAAACTCATCAAAATCAAAAAAATGAAGATGTTAGTCATCCTGATATTGATTCTTGGGATTGTTATATCACCAGGTTGCTTAGAGAATAAAAACAATGAAGAAGATTCTATTGAGAGAACTTACCAATACAGAATTAAAGTTTACGATTATCAAGGTACTGAAAATTATACATTATACCTACCTTTTCCAGTCGATTCAGAAGGACATAATGAAGATATTTTTAACTCATTGAAAAACCAAGGAAATATAACTAATATTGAGATACTAAATAGAAGTAAAGGTATTTGTTTGAAACTAACCCATGATGACAACATTACTATCAATCTAGAGGGTGAGTTAGATAAATTCGATTATGTACCTAGCATGTACAATCATTCATATCAAAATGGAGAAGAGAATTATTGGTTTTACAGCAGTTCCAATGAAACTATCAATCTGCAGGTATATTACCAACGATATTCATCGATGGGTTCTACTTCCTTGAAAAAGTACACTGTTGAAGGAAAGATAAAAAAAGGCTGGCAGTTGGTAGAAGCCGAAACTGAAAATTTAGAAGGGTAAACAGATGAAAGAAAAAAATTATAACTCTCGGATTTAATACGCCATCGTGATCAAGAGGTGAGAAGATCATACGAAAAATAATAGGGTTCTTTCTAGAGATGAAACTGAGATTAGCAGTAAATCCAGAAGGTTCAAGCACACCGGGATATCAGCCCCACGAAGGACCGTCCTTCACATCCAC
This sequence comes from uncultured Thermoplasmata archaeon, assembly GCA_964522285.1. Lineage (GTDB taxonomy): Archaea > Thermoplasmatota > Thermoplasmata > Halarchaeoplasmatales > Halarchaeoplasmataceae > CAZFVW01. The sequence goes on from CAZFVW010000004.1 coordinate 9,930, forward strand.
AAGCGGGTTAGAACTTGAACAGACGATATACCCGGCCGGGGGTAGTGATGAAATACTCACGATACCCTTCCGAACTTTTGAATTGAACGATGGTGGGTATCTTATAGGATATCAAAATACCATCCGCGGCTACCCGCTCATGTACCTCTCCGAGAACACCGACTGGAAACTCTTCGGAGATAACCATGACAGCTACGAGTACACCGTCGTGGATTACAAGCTTGATATATACTACTACCAGAACCCGCTCGACCCCGATACCGACGGTGACGGACTCCCGGACCTGTACGAAGTCAGCGGATGGGACAGCACTGTAGATGGTGTGCAGGAACACTTCTACGGCGACGTTTTCGATGAGACGGATAGGGATAACGATGGTTTGGGTGATCTGGAGGAGTGGAGAATGGAACAGACCCAGATAATGATGATACCGACGGCGACGGTTGGAAGGACGGGCCGACGAACGAAGAAGCGATATTGAAGCTTCAGGAGATCCATTGTCGAGATAAAGAAGATTGGGGTATGGGAAATCATGATGAAACATTCTTAATCTTTGAGGATAAAAGATATCCTACGGAAGGCACATGGGATTTTGCACAGGGTGAAAGTAAATATAAATATTTGACATTGGATAAAAGAGTTGAAACCTCTAATAATGATGTGTTTGAATCAAATCTTGTTCTTTGGGAAAAAGATCTGTTAGGTAAAAATAGGTTAAGGGAAATAAACATCCGATGGGAGGCGGATTTTATGGAATTTGAGGAACATATAAGAGAACGGCCAGGATACGACCATGATTTCCATTACATTCTAACATTTGATACCATATCAAATACATTCTCTGACCCAAGTCCATTAGATGAAGATGGAGATTTTGACAATGATGGTCTTAATGATACTACGGAATACGATTTAAATAACGACGATGCATACGGAGACATTGACGGGCGAGCTCATCCTATGAAACAAGATATCTTCGTGGAGGTCGATGGAATGCATAAGAAGAACGGCGGTGCCCACATGCTCAGCGACTTAGCCGCCAGCAAGGTAGTGACACGCTTCGCCGAGCACGACATCCGTCTGCACATCGATCGAGGACGGATGGGCGGTGGCGGGGATCTGGTTGAGTATGAAGAACACATTACATTTGGACAAAGAGATCCAAACAATCCCGATATACCCGATTTTTATGATGAGTACAAAAATGGAGGATATTACCAAAATTCTAGAGAAAACAAATTTCATTATGTTATATTTTGCGATGGATGTTGGGCAAATTCTGGTACTGGATTTAATGGTGATAGAGCTGGAAGAGGTGAAATTAATGGTGATGATTTCGTTGTATGTTCTAGTAAATCAAAATATACCTTTATGCATGAGCTAGGTCATAATCTTGGTTTAGACCACTCAATGGAAAAAGATGGTACTTTTCCGTATGCTGAATATAACACGAAAAGTGAGGCAAAAAAATCGGTAATGTATTGGCGATCATCGGAGGCTAATGGATTCACTTATGATAAATTATGGCCGTATATTGATTTGAATGGAGTAGTAGATGGTGATTGAATGAAAAGAAACAGTAGGTATAAAATTATCACACTAATACTTCTTGTATCTTTGATAACCGTATTATTTTCTGGATGTACCGAAGACAATAATAATCAAAAAGAAGTAACAAAATTATTAATCTATTATTCTACCTCATCTGACAAAAATGTGAATTTTTCTCTAAAATTGTCTACCGAAGATACTGTAATTTTTAATGATACTATTGAACCGGAACCAGGAGAATCAATATACAATAGTAAGGCTGATGATGGTGTATATCACGTAATTGTTTATTTTAAAAATAAAAAATCAGAAATGGATTTCAAGCCAAATGGACAAAATAGTTTATCCATACTTATCAAAAACGATAACATAGAATTACAAGAAGTTACAGATTGATATCATGGCATGGGAGAATAATTTTTGTGATTATGATTACATAGTTCCACATTATAATGTGAGGATATATAATCAAACCAATACTATAGAGTTGCACACCATCCGCACGAGGAACACTAAAGGCAAAGATTACCGCATTAAAATTTTCGACGGAGTACATTTAATTAACTACAACCCATACGACGACGGCTGGAAGGACGGGCCGACGAACGAAGAGATGAAACTAGAATTAACCAAAATAAAGTGCATAAAGACTAAACATGATGTTCTTAAAGATGACAAGATATATTTGATATCTGACGATAGGCGTTTTCCCGGGTTTGAAGACAAGTGGAAGTTCGTAGATCCGGGCGACTCTAAATCACCTAATATCATTTTAGATCGAAGAGTTATGATAGATCCAGACGACGATTTCGACTTTGAATTCGAACTCTTCGAATGGGGGTCCGGTGGCACATTCGATACTGGTGACATCCAGATAGATGACACGAAAACGGTGACCATGGGTTCTGATGAGCAGAAAACGGTCAGGTTTGAAGATACCTTCGGAGCGTTTGGTATGAACGAAGTCGAATATAAAATATGGCTCGATTCGACTACACATTATTTCGCTGATCTAGATCCACTTAATATCGATGGCGACCCTGATGGAGACGGTATCAGTGATCAAGATGAATACCAAATGAACGTTTTCAGTGTTCTGTACGGAGACATAGACGGACGAGCGCACCCATTGAAAAAAGATATATTTGTGGAAGTAGATTGGATGACGGGACACGAGATGAGCGATAAAGCGAAGTGGATGGTCGGTACCAGGTTCTTAAACAACCCGACGGGTGAAGAGATCTGGCTGCACATCGATGCCTGTTTCACTCCGATGAATCAAAGATTCATCTGCATCCTCGGAAACAGGTTTTCTGCGGATGAAGGTAAGATGGACAGAGGCGGGGTTAACGATTTTGAAGAAGAAATCAAAGATAGCTAGAACATTCAAAACAAAATAAAAAGAAAAAAAGGGGTTCAGAGACCCAGTTCCTCTCTCTTTTTCATTATGTGGTCTTCTATACCATCGGCTATAGCTTCCGGTTCGTCTCCCACGGCTAGTTTTCCACCGGTCAGTCCTTCAACATCTTCTGTGAGCAGTTTGACCACATTGTCGCTTCCGGTGACTGGCGGCGTAGGTGATACGTGCGTGTATAGACCGTATCCGATGGCTGCGATAGCAGCTACGGTGGCTTTCTGTTCCATGTATTCGGGAGCGGTCACCGCTACGGGTAACTGAGTCGGATCGACGTCTAGAGCTTCTGCAACCGTGCTGACCAGGTTCAACAACCTACCCGTATCCGTACACGTACCGAAGCTGAGAACGGGTGGTACACCTAGTGCTTCACAGACGGCCTTCAATCCGTCACCGGCTTTCTCTTTAGCATCTAAAGTGGTAAGACCGCCTACCTGCAGCCCAGCGTTGCCACAACCGGCGCTCAAGACCAATATATCTCTCTTGATCAATTCTTCAGCTACATTGATAGTTACCTCATCTTGAGGGCCGTTAGCCAGCGTTGTACAGGATACCAGCGCCACTATCCCTTTGATGTTCCCGTTCTTGATATTCTCTAAGAGCGGGTCCAGAGAGCCGCCAAGAGCGTCGACGACCGCTTTGGGAGAGAAACCTGTGGTTATCTTCTGTTTATTCTCAGGTATGTTCGTGGGTTCTCCTTTCCTTTCCTTGAAATTCTCGATGGCCATATCTATTATCTCGAGAGCCTGCTCTTCGACTTTTTCCGGCTTGTAGTTTATTTTGTTTTCAACTCCAGGAATGTGAACCAATTTGTTCACCGGTATGATCTTAGAACCGTATTTTTCAGCGTAAAGACCCGAAGTCGGTACGGTACAGTTCATATCTGCAACGAAGGCATCGACTGCCCCTGTTGCCAACACGTATTCCTGGTTGATCCAGTTCCCGGTCAGACCCTTGAAAACATCGTCGGTATCGAACCTCTGCATCAACTCCTGCCCGGTCTCGATTGATCCGATGATCCTCAGACCTTCCGCACCTGCTTCCCTTGCTTTTTCCTGCACATCTTCCCGATGAGCTATCTGTATCAAAGCTGCACCCATGAATGGTTCGTGGCCGTTGGGCAGGATGTTCACGTAATCTCCCTCCAACACACCCATGTCCACTTCTGCCTCATGAGGTTGTGCGGTACCGAACAGGATATCCTGAACTTCCTCAAGGAGTGTCAATGAACCGTAAGCCGTTGCCAACCCCATCCTCAAGCCTTTCAAAGCCATGCTTGTGTAGTCACCGTCTACATTGGTCATAACACTGGTTTTCACGTCCATGAGCTCGTGTAAAGGCCCACCCGGAGAGATATCAAGCTCCTGCCAAACCTTCTTTCTAGATTCCGGGGCAAAAGATTCCAGCACTTTAGAAGGTTCTTCGCTGTCCCTGTTTATCTCATCTATCATGTAATCCGCGAGATCCACTGCCAATTCGCCCGTTTCTTTGCCGTCGTCAAGTCCGAGTTTTCCTGCCAACCCTCTCAATTTTTCCTCATCGGTAATCTCGAATATCGTCTTGCCCTCGCCGGCCGCTTTCAGAGTTTTCGCCGCTGTATTGGCGTGATACGTGTATGCCGAGGTTCCCATGGAATTGATCCTCAATATGTTCCTCATCACCATCCCGTCCGCGTCTATCCCGCAAACGCCTCTGTCGGTCTTACCAGGTACGATCCTGCATGGTCCATGGCTGCATATATTGCATCTTATACCTTTCTTGCAGAAATTACATCTTACCTTCTCCATGGAATCGAACCGATCGTGGACGTTGGTCATCTCGTCTTCCCTTACCTTTCCGTACATCTCCTGCACGGATCCGTGTGCACTTACTTTCTCCATCTTAAACACCTGTTAAAAACAAATAAAAGGGACTATTAATAACTTTCGTAATAGTACGAACATTCGTAAACAGACGAAAAATATAAGTGGTATAGAGAGATGTTAAGATGAACTATGGATAAAAACGCTGAGATATATTCCACTACCGAAGGGGCGGTCGTTATAAAGAGCGAAGTGAAGAACAAGGTTATCCACCTCCTTTCAAATGATGACCTGTCCCTCGATGACATATCGAGAGAGCTTGGGAAAGCGAAATCTACGATTTCTGTTCATCTATCGGACCTGAAAGATATCGGAGTGGTAGGAGAAAGAACCGATCCTGAAGACAGCAGGAAGAAGATATTTTTCCTGAATTCCAAACCCTTAGGGCGTTCAGAGATCCCCTATGACAAGCATTACAAAGAGATCCTAAGCAACCTCAGACAGGCTGAGGATGATAAGTATGCATTTCTCAAGAGCTTGTTCCACCTGATAAGGTTCGGTTTGATAAATTTCGGACTCAATGTTCACCCAGCTTTGAGAGAGATCGGTAGAGATGCCGGTAGATCGATAGCTCAAGATTTTGAATCTACTGAGATGACCGGTCTGCTTGAAGAGATCAGTGGGTTCTGGAGTAAGAACGGCTTGGGTGATATGGAAGTCAAGAGCAGCGATGAAGTTATAGTTCATGACTGCTTCGATTGTGGTGACATGCCGGATATTGAATCTACATTATGTTCCTTAGACGAAGGTATGATAGAGGGTATCATAGAAGAAAAGACCGGGATGAAAATCACCGTAACTGAGGATGAATGTTATGGTATGGGTGACGATCACTGCAGATTCAAGTTGGGATAGTGACCCTATTTTTTCTTCGATAGAACCTTCGGACTTTTTTTGTTATCTTTAGTTTTACTTGTTTTCTTATCGCTCGCCCTTTTTTTCCTAACCTTCTTTTTGCTTTTCTTTCTACCCGATCCCGATATCCCAGATATCATCGAAACTATGATCCAACCTATACCCAAAAGGACCAGATTGATGGCCCAGAATCCCACAAAATACGATATGAAATAATTCTGGTACTCTACATTGCGAAGGATCACTGACATGTCACCCGAGCCTTCGATCCCTGGGATATCCGTCAAGAAAAGATATGCCGTGGACAGAGATGGCCACAGTACAAAGATACCCTTGAGCCATAAAGGCCAATTCCCCCATTCACCCTTTTTAGATAAACTCACATCCGAACTACTATTCATATGCCCTACCTCAAATATAATTAGGTCGAAATAGCTATATAAATCTATTTATCCCCATCTTATAATGGATGCAAGCCCGTTCTCAGTAATCCACAGTCCAATCTATAGATGAATCACCAGGGTTATAGACCCAGTAACCTTTGCCGGATCTCATCGTCACCGAGCTCAGATCTTCGTGATAGGCCACATTGTTTTCCGCGTTCCCGTCAAAAACACCTATCTTGGTTATCTCAGCAGGCAGCGTATCGCTTGCTTTCCTATCCGTCTCGGAAGGGTAGCCTACCATATTCCAACCGGGATATAGTGTGATCGTGGAAGTAGTAGGTTTCTGCCCCTCGATGGTCAGATTGCAATCCGCACTCGCTTGGATCCACAGACCCATAGTTTGGTCCAACTGGATATCATCGTTGAAGTGATCGGCTCTTCCGGGAACGTACGTCTTCCACCGTCCCTCTCCCGCGTCGTAATACATCACTTTGTCGTAATCTCCAGTTATGCCGTTTTCATCGTCGTTCAATATATTCTCTAGTGCCTTGTCAGAGGGTACCAACTCGGTAGAGATGAAATTCCAGCCTCCGGTATCAGCATCGTTTTGAAGTCCGATCACCGTTGTGTGAAGTTCTACCGATGATTCATTAACACTTATCGTTACCTCTTCTGGATCACCCCAGTTACCGTTCTCGTCCCTGGCCCTGATGTATAACTTGTGCATCCCTGAGGATAGATCGCAGCCATCGAATCGGAATTCGAAATCTTCACAGCGCGAGTCGAAAGAACCGTCGGAAGGTGTAGCTGTATCACCGTCATCTTCATCACCCAGCACATCTATGAAATACTCCACTTCCGTAACATTCGAACCGTATGAAACCAACTCATCGGCCCTTCCCGTTACTTCCACGGTAGAGTTCCAGTCTATGTCACTGCACGATAAAGACACGCCTCCTACAGCGGCACCGTATTCGTCTTTTCCCCTGGGATCCAGCCAGCCGATTATGTCAACCATTAGGGAATCTTTTACCGACTGTTCATCTCCTCCTTCAAAGTATTCGAAGGCGAAGTATACCACCTTGTGTTCTCCGTTAGACGTTTTCAGTCCACCACTTTTACCGTTATCGTATCTGAATGTAACCGATGTATCATCATCCGCGGGTTCGATCTCGCTGCTGTAGTCTCCACCTATCGTTAGACCTTGATATCCTCCGCTGATATCGTCGCCGCTTACACCGTCGATCGAAGAGCTGTCGACACTGTCGTTCAAGTATACCGCGTGCAGGTATTCCGTATAGAACTGGGTATCCCCGATGTCGAATCCGATGTCTTCGCCGTTGAGGTACAGATGTCCTCCATTATCTAGATAAGAACTGATAAGGTTCTGTTCGTCCGTTGTAAGAGTTTTCGAGAAACCGTCTAGCAGCCAAATAGTGATATCGTAGTCCTCTAGATTAGATGTAGGCAGTTCCGAATCACCTATTGATTCAAAGTCATATATGAGTCCGTTATTATCAAGGGATGTGAGGTAGTCCGCTTCCTGTCCCGCATCGTCGATGACCAAGATGCTGGGCTGGATATTGCTGGAAGGAGTTGTGAATGTATGATAACTCCCGTCGCCGGGTTCTACTTCCTCGTTACCGGCTCTGTCTTGGGAAACAACTCTGTAATAGTAAGTTTCGCCCTTCACCAATTTATGGAGTGTGACCGAGTGCTGTGTTACATACTCGTGATCCGTTTTTTCCTCGGTCATCACATCCGTGCCGCCGAAAATGACCTTCGAATTGCTTTCTTCATCAGTAGTCCACGTTACCTTGCTCGTAAGGTCGTTCTTCGCTTCGGAAGAAACGTCACTTATCACGGGAGCCGCTCCGTCTATGATAGCGGTATCTTTCTTCGTTTCGTAAGAACTCGCGTCGTAATATTCAACTCGGATCTCATCGCCTTCTGAAACTGATGAAAGACCCGATTCTAAACTTTTAGAAGATGATATCTGTATGTGTCCTTTGAAGACGGAGCTGTTACTCCTAGTTTCTATCAGGGTGATCGTTTCGTTATCAGATGGTGAAAAGACCTCCACAGCCACGGATTCTCTACTGTTCGGATCTTGATTCATATCCTCGTCAGTCAACGTTATGTGTGCGTGGTCTTCTTCAGAGTATCTATCCCTCTCAAACTCTATCGCCCCTTCGCCGTTTTTTCTGTAGTTGACCATCAATCGAGGCGCCTTCAATATATCATCGCCTGAAGTGTGATGGCCGGAATACCATTCTACCATATCTATATGTTCCACTGGATCGTCCATGGCCATACGAACGACGATCCTGCCGTCCTCCATGTTGCTCTTGAGGTCGGGAATATTTTCTTCAGGTACGTCCAATTCGACTATCTCCAGTGCGCTGCCCACTTCCGAGGCATGTTTATACCCCATGTTGAACTGGGTGGTCGCCCCCTCTACCTGCGAATATGAAGGCTCCGGGAAATAGTTCTCGATATTACCCCCCAACACTTCGAAGCGCCACACCTGATCATCTATAGACTTTTGATAGTTACCGTGGGGGTGCAATCTCAATCTAGCTGATTCTATCCGATCTATGTCTACGTTCGATGTATCGAACATAACAGCTCCGTAGAATGGCCCCTCCTTAGCTCCGAAGAAACCCATGGCGTAGTAATAACCGCACGTGATGTAGCTCCTGTCGAAGATACCCTTGTCATTGGTAGAGACCTCATAGGCGTAACCGCTGTATCCGTCTCCCATCTGGAATGGTTCGTTAGGTGTCTTGAACGTGTAAAGCGCTCCACCATTCGAATCAACTGCAGTGTTCTGTGATCCAGAACCATCGACGTTGGTTATCTTGTAGTAGTAAGTAGAGTTAGGTTTAAGACCATCCAATAAAACAGAATGATCGATGGAGTAGATATCGGACCATCGACTTTTATCTAGATCCCGTGTCCTACCGTAGTCTATCTTGGAAACCGTTCCCTCGTTCGTGGACCATGATATCTTAGCCGTTTTCGCGCTCAAGGTCCCGTCTTTTATTGTCGGGTGCTGTATGTTTCTAATATAAGGCTCAACGGAATCTATCTCGATCTCACCAGTGCATAAGAAAGAAGGATCGTTATCAGTGTATTCTACAGTAACCGTATCGTTCTCGGACACGAGCAGATCTCCTGATGATCCCGAAGAAGAAGTGTATATGTCTATCCCCCCGTAAAATATCCCTGAATCGCTGGTAGATTCTGTTAAAGTTATGGTCTCTGCAGTCGATTGGCTGTCGGAACTGACTTCTACGTTCAACGTCTCGACAGAATACGGGTCTTGGTTCCTGTTAGAATCCAACACTTTGAGGTCTATCTTCTCATCTACTGGAGGTACGTTGTAACTTTCTTCACCGAAAACGATATTGCCTTTATCTTTAGACAGTTCACCCGTTGCTAATAATGCGTATCTTTGAGGTCCGTGGGTTATAGAATTGGCCGTAACTTTTACAGTGTATTTACCTTCCTGAACGGAAGTGATATTGAGCAGTACTTGTTCTGACACGTTGTTGTCATCATGTGTCCCGCCACTTACAGAGTGCCCTTTATCGAAAACATTACCGAAGTATTGCGTACCGTCAGGTGCTTCCACTGTCAGATCTAGATCGTTCTGCAGAGCGCTTCCGGGATAGTCGGTCCATGCTAGTGTGACTTTTAATCTTTCACCATCATCTGCATAGATCTCGTAAACATCTTCGTAACCTGAATCCGAGAATCCGCCTGAATTACCGTCGCTCAAAACACTCATATATCTACTGTCGCCGTCGAAATATAGTGCTTCATCCAGCTTGATCTTACCCCATCCCTGTCCGTTCGAAGGTATATCTCCATCGGTGTATTCTCCCTGCATGTTCCAGGCTGAATTTATCAAGGTCGCTTTCATCAAAGCTCCCGAGGGGGTGAACCCATCCTCCGAGACCTTTTCTCCTGAGGGGTAAAATCCATCTGCGTAATACTGCCTGACGAGGGCGGTTGTTCCCGCCGTTAGCGGAGTTGCCATGGACGTACCGGTCATGTGTATATATTCTGAATTCAAGGTAGAAAGATCTCCGTCGGAGTCCGCTGATATTATCTTTGTCCCAGGTGCACAAACAGTGGGTTTCAATCTACCCTGATCGGTTGGACCTTTACTCGAGGATACAGCTACATCTTCTGACTCTCCATTGATAGCGTTACCAACGGACACGATATTCTTCGCACTAGCCGGGTTGGCGACCGTGTTTGTTTCTGGACCGCTGTTACCGTTAGCGAACAATATAAGTGCATCATTGTGGTCCCACATGAACTGATCACAAGCCTCTGAATCGGTCGTATAATCACTGCTGCTGCCTCCCCAAGAATTAGAGAAGACCCTTGCTCCGTTATCGTATTGATCTTGAAACAACACGTTCAGATCGTCAGGGACAATCAAGCTGTCACCGGCTCCGCCGATGTCGTAAAAGGCGATCTTAGCCCCGGGTGCCATCCCATCATGATCGTCGGAAATCCCATAATGTCCTCTATCTCCTGCTACACTCCCCGAGACATGCGTTCCGTGGCCTGAATAATCCGTGTCGTTGCTGTTGGCATAGGGTGTGTAGGATACAACTTTTCTATGGTCGGTTCCGGGTGTTCTAGCATCGAGTTCACTGTCTCTGAAGGCCTCATGATCGTAATCCAGCCCAGTATCTGCTATACCTACTATCTGCCCTTGTCCATAGATGCCTCTTTCCCAAACCGTTCTGTTATGATCTCCAAGGTCGTAGGATTGAGTTACCCAAGACGAATCGTGATTGAGAAGCTCAAAATCAGAGGACTCGGAGATATCTACAACGTAAGGGTTCTTAGCTAGCAGCTCTATTTTAGAATAGCGTAACCCAACTTTTGCATAGCTGTAATCATATCCATTTTCGCTGAACGAATGTAGTCCCCCTCCTAATTTCATGACCGAACCTTTGAAGCGACCGATACCTAGTTCTCCGTCCAACTTGACTTTGATCTCCGTCATCGGATCCGATCTTCTTTCTTCAACCACCATCTTTTCTGACAATTTACTGCGTATCTTGTGATCTGGAAGGTAAGGCCATATACTTTTTACGTAACCTTTTTCTTCGAACTTATCTAGTGAATCTGCGCTGCCTTTGAAAAGATATGTTCTCTCGCCCAGCCGCTCGTAAAGAGAGATACCATCATCACTCAATTCTTCTACCCATCTTTCTTTCAAAGGTCCGATAAAATTGATGATAACAAATCCTTCCCCGTCATGGCCCGTTAGAACTTCTTTCCCTACACTAGTCCCCGTTCTTTTCAGCTTTTTATCACCAGAGGGCAGCATTATCTTATCACTAAAATCGAAGGTTCCGATCTCTGCCTTTTCTAGAGTATCAATATCTTTATCGTTCATCTTCACGATATAATAAGAAGGATACTCTTCGATTATGTTACCCCTTTCTTCTAGGAGCTTGACATCTTCATCTTCTAGCGAGTCTTTGTAAACCAGCGATTCCGTTATTTCCAAGGTATCCGATGTTTCATCAGTATCAAGGCC
>CAZFVW010000005.1:0-12723 GCA_964522285.1 uncultured Thermoplasmata archaeon
AGCTGAAGCAAAAAGAGTCGGCGAAGAAGCTGTGAAACTTCTAGATGCTGAGCAGTGTCCGTCGGGCAATATGGACATAATCCTAGATACATCTCAACTAGCCCTCCAGATACATGAAAGCTGCGGACATCCTACCGAACTCGATAGAGTTCTGGGGACGGAAGCCAGCTATGCGGGGACTAGTTTTCTGACACCTGATAAACTAAATGAACTACGATATGGGTCAGATATAGTCCATCTAACTTCAGATGCAACAGCTGAGAAAGGTTTAGGGACCTTCGGATATGACGATGAAGGAGTGAAGGCAAAGAAGATCGATCTGGTCAAGGACGGTATGTTTGTTGGCTATCAAGCCTCCAGAGAAGATGCGGCACAAGTTGACGTTCCAGTGAGCGGGAACATGAGAGCAGATGGATGGCAGAACCTACCTATCGTGAGGATGACGAACATCGACCTGGAACCGGGAACATGGTCAAGGGAAGAGATGATAGAAGATACCGACGAAGGGATACTGATGGATACGATAAAAAGTTGGAGTATAGACGATAAGAGGTTGAATTTCCAGTTCGGGACAGAAGCGGGATATCTTATCAAGAACGGTGAGGTAAAAAAGCTGATCAAGAATCCTACATATACCGGAATAACATACAAATTCTGGAGGAACTGCGATGCTATTGCTGGAAAAGATGACTGGAAGATGCACGGAGTTCCGAACTGTGGTAAAGGCGAGCCCGCCCAGACCATGAGAACGGGACACGGATGCGCACCTAGTCGATTTAGAGACATACGAGTGGGGGTGGGAAAATGGTAAGATTTGATAAAAACAAGCTGGCAGAGATAACGGATCCCATATTGGATAAAAAAACAGTCGACGAGATCGAGATATTGGTCATGATCCAGGACACCGCTCTGACCAGATACGCTAACTCGAAGATCCACCAGAATATCGGTCGCTATGACCACGATATCTCAATAAGAGCTGCGGATGGTAAGAAAGTCGGTTCCGCGTCAACTAATTCGCTGGATAAGGATGATATGGTAGACTGTCTAAAAAGAGCTGAGACCATCGCCGAGCACCAGCGTGAGGACCCTAATTTCCACGGGCTTCCATCTCCAAAAGAGGGGCGTGAAAGTGAAGATGTGTATTATAAAAGCACTAGAGATTTTACACCAGATGAAAGAGCTGAAAAGGTCAAAGAGATGATCGAGTACGCCGGTGAAAAAGGTGTTGATAGGCTCTATGGTGCGTTCAAAAATGAAGAAAATATCTTGTATGTTTCCAATTCAAGGGGCATCAAACGATTCAGTAAACAGACCTTTTCGCATCTCACAAGCACGGCCATAGCGGATTGGGATAACGACCAGGGTTTCGGCTGGGGCGAAACGTGCAAAGCGGATGTAAGAAACATCGACCATATGAAAGTAGCTAAGACCGCAGTTGAAAAGGGACTTAACAATATGGACACGGAGACTATAGAACCAGGTGATTTTACGGTCGTGTTGGAGCCCCTAGCAGTTAAAAACCTCATAATGTACCTAGGGATGATGGGTTTCAGCGCTAGGGCAGTCCAGGAACAGCGTAGTTTCATGAACGGCAAATTCGGTGAAAAGATAATGGGCGAGGATATAACGATCTCCGATGATTCGTTAGCAGATGACATGATAGGCTTCCCCTTCGATTATGAAGGCGTCCCCAAGGAAAGGGTGGATATAATAAAGAACGGTATCGCAAACAAGGTCGTTTACGATTCTTACACGGCTGGGAGAGAAGAAGGAAAAGAATCCACAGGACACGCGCTTCCGATGCCGAATTCTATGAGTCCGCTGCCCCTCAACCTGATGCTGGATACCGGTGACTCAGATCTGGAAGAGATGATCGAGGAAACGAAGAATGGTATACTGGTCACCAGATTCAACTACTGCAGAGCCGTACATCCTGTTAAGAGTATACTTACTGGACTTACAAGAGACGGTACTTGGATGATAGAAGACGGTGAGGTCACAACACCACTCAAAAACCTAAGATTTACACAGAATCTCTTAGATGCTTTCAACTCTGCAGAATTGATAGGTGATACGAGGAAATTGTTCTCTCTGGATTACATCCCGGGATACGTGGCGGTGCCTGCGATGAAGATAGAGGATTTCAGCTTCACCGGAACTACGGAGTTCTAATATGTTTCTGTAGATAAAAACCTATTTTCTCTTTTTTAATCATTTTTTCACAAAAGTATGTATGATAATTGAAATAAATAATAGTATGATAGACAATACTATTATTTCTCCATTAAGATCATTATCACTACTATTTACATCTTCATTAGTTTTCAATCTAATCTCAAATATTTTCCCATTGTAATCTATTTGTATTATTGTGGTTGAATATCTATCTTCTCTTAAAAAGGTATTTGGGTAGTTGAAAATATAGTTCTTCGAATCGCGAGTGTAATTATAGATCCCAACTATATCCCAATCCCTTTCTCTCTTTAAACCATAATAATATTCAATGGACCCTTTTCTATTTTTATTGATTGTATAAAATACGACTTGGGGTCTACCGTCGCTATCTAGCGTGAACCAAGAATCGATGACAGATCTGTTCGAACTTCTGTAGATACATTCCCTTATCCATTCTCCGTCTTGGTATACATAATGATTCAATTTATTGTTTTTTGGTTCGTCGATACCATAATAGTAAGGATAACCAGTATTGGTTAAGATATGGATTTCCCCATCAGCTCCCATGGCAATATCAGAGGGTTTTCTCATGGACTCATTTAGAGATATATTTTCACTTACCCATCCCTCTTGATCCTTGAAGAGGTGGAATAAGACTCCTTCATCATGATCGATTATGTGTGGTTTAAAATGTCTATCAAAAGAGAAATGATCTGCTCCTTCGATGTTCAAACTTTCCCGTTCCCACCCACCATTAGATTTTGTGATATATTCAACTTTACTACCCATATAATAATTCTTGGCTACTATATGGGGTTCACCTTTTTTGTTTAATTCTAAAAAAGCATCATAATAATACCTACCTTGACTGCCTAGTGTTTCACTTTTGGTAAAATCAATATCCCCCTGTATTAAAGAAGACATAGGTGTGTATAGATATTTTATTTTAGTTGCAACGTGATAGAGTAAATGCATATTTCCTCGTTCATCGATCTTCACTTGGGGGCCCCTCATATCTCTGTTGAATTCTTTAGTTTCCCATTTTCTGTTATATTTCCAAGACACATAGAATTTTATTTCCTCAAGGGTCTCAAAAGACCTTTTACAATATACCAGTGCAGATACCTTATCATTTTTATCAAAACTACTTCCAGTTATGTTGTCAGAATGTTCGATAATCGAAGTTGATATTTCGTATTTCGGGTAGATTTTAGTTGAGTCTGGACGCGATAATTTGCTCTCTCCGAGATCATTAACCGCACTTACTCGATAAGAATGATTGATCCCCTCCTCTACATCTATATCAGTAAAAGCTAAAGAATGACCTTTGACTTCCTTGTAAAATGTGAATTTCTCTTCGTTTGCTTTCCGCCGGTATATCTTAAACGAATCTATAGGGAGCCCGCCGCTGTCTTTCGGTGCATCCCAAAATATCTCGGCACGGCCATTCACTGAAATAGTTTTTACGTTCAAAGGTTTAGCCGGTTTCCTCTCAGGATTATTCATTCCTGTAGCGAATCTTAATTCATTATCTACAGAATATGCGATGCAAACGTTCCTATCCCCATCATAATCTAACGCTGATGCCCCAGCAGCATACTTCCCGGTGTCGATGGTCTGGGTGAACCACTCGCCTTCAATAATCGTGGCTAGTTTTATCGAAAGATCAGAGCCATATGAAACGGATATGTTACCGCTTTCAGACATCTCGACATCTATGTTTTTATCGATATTAGCCCATTCATCGATAATCTCTATCTCCCATTCATTCTCCTTTCTCTCGATAAATTTTAATTCATGATCTTGCATACCCACGATCACAGCGGATATAGAACCTAGATCGGATTTTAAGCTGGAGATCAATGCTGGTTCAGAGGATTCGTAAGCTTCTTTCGACCATGATCCGTTTTTGAAATAAGAATATTTTAAACGTATACGTGTTTCATCCCTGTAAATTATATGAGGGTTACCGTCCTCGTCAAGTTGTAGGCTGTTCGGTTTACCAACTTCTCCTCCCTTGTCGATTATCTGGCTTTCCCAACCATCATTTTTCCCTTTAACATACCTTAAACTGTCATCTCTCCAATTGAAAAAACTTATATGGGCTTTTCTAGTATTGTCTATCGCTATTGAAGAAAAATAACCACCTGCCTTATCGATTGTTTTGATGTTCCATCCCTTCCCATTTTTAAAAGCGTATTTTAAATTATCATTAGTTCTATCATAATATGATATGTGAAGTACCCCATCTTTATCGATTTGCATAGAATTGTGCTCTCCAACCCATCCTTCACTATCGAGGGTTTGAATATTCCAATTCTGGCCGTCGTATTTTGCATACTTAAGGTTTCGATTGTTTCCATCAAAATATGCTATATGTGGGTTTCCCTTTGAATCACACTCTAAAGAAACGAAATTATCAACTGAGGCCGTATTATCAACCAATTGGGAATTCCATTCTTGGCTGTCAGATGTTCCACTTGTTATCGAGTATAAAGGAGTTGTAAACCCAGAAATTAAACAAACCAATAACGCTACTCCAATTATCTTTTTGCACATCTAATTGCCCATTTAGCCTAACAACAACTATGAATATATTCTTTTGGTATATTTATATCGGCAGTTCATTAACACCTGCAGCGATCAGCTTTGGCAGTGTTTTCACGTCGTCCCAGTGGCCTACTTCTACGGTAGAATGTGAATATTTGACAGGCACACCTATGGATATAGTCATGCTGCCGGATTCCTGAAGCGCCATGCCGTCCGTCGTCCCACCAGTTACGCCATACTGATAGGGGATGTTCTGCTCTTCAGCCACATCCCTGAAGTGTCGTGCCATCTTCGGCGATGCTATAGCTCTCACGTCGACCATCCTGAGAACGGGTCCATCGCCGAGTTTTATAGGTTTATAGAACGATTCTAAGCCCGGTGAATCAGAAGTGGTGTAAGTGTCAACGGCTACCACGTAATCGGGTTCGAGCGTGTTCGCGACCACTTTTGCACCCCTTAACCCTATCTCTTCCTGCACACTCCAAACGAAAGATAGTTTCATATCTGTGTCGGATTCCGCTAACAATTTTAGTGTCTCAAATAATGCAAAGCATCCTATCCTGTTATCTAGAGCTCTTCCCGAGAATTTTTTTCCTTTGAGTTCTCTTAATTGTTTGTTGAAAGTTATCGGGTCGGGAACGTCGATACCCATCTCTTTTGCCTCTTCATCGGACTCTGCTCCAACATCCACGTGGATACTGGTCCAAGGCGTGATCTCGTCTTTCTTATCTGTATCTGTAGTAAGATGTGGAGCTTTGTGCCCGATGACACCGTTTACCTGACCTTCCTGGGTGTGTATGGTCACGTGTCTTCCCAGCAGCAGTGAATCTTTCACCCCTCCGATCTTCATTATCCTCAAGTAACCGTTCTCTTCTATGTTCGATACTACCATGCCGATCTCGTCCATATGCGCGACCATAGCAACATGCGGACCTTCTCCATCGATCTCCAATATCAGATTACCTATGTTGTCTTCCCTGGTCTCACCGAATTTAGATATCAGTTCCTTCATCTTCTGTCTGATCGGTTCTTCATATCCAGAAACTCCTGGAGTCTTGATTATTTCCTTGAACGTTTCGAATCCTTTCTTATCACTCATATATTTCACCTCTATTTGATTATGTTCTGCTTAAGGGGGACACCCCATGATTTCAAGTGGAACTCCGCGGAGGTCACTCCTTCTCTATGAAAGGCGGATTTTTCACTACCGCCAATCTCTTATTATCTCTTATCTTTATCTTGACTTCCGTGCCCTCTTCTTGGTATCCTGGGTCTAGATATCCCATGGCGATACCGTTCTTGAGTATGGGAGAGCGAGTTCCGCTTGTGACTACCCCCACCTTTTCATCGCCATCGTAGATCTCGTAACCGTTCCTGGGGATACCCTTCTCTTTCATCTCCATGCCTTTCAATAACTGGTGGTCTTTTTCTTTCATCTCTTCCTGTTTTTCTTTACCGACAAAATCGTGATCCCAATCGATGGTCTGCTTTACCCAACCTGTCTCGATAGTAGTTCTACTTTCATCGAAATCCTGGCCAGACAATAGGAAACCGAACTCCAATCTCAGTGTATCCCTTGCTCCTAATCCACATCTAACTGGCGGTTCATCTAGTGCGAAGAGTTGATTCCATAATTCAAGACCTGCTTCATTGGGAAGCGCTATCTCGAACCCCGGTTCACCAGTGTATCCACTGGCCTGGATGATCGGTTTATCCGCCATAGGCCAATTTTCATCGAATTTCTCCATGACATCTTCATTTATCTCTATCTCTTTGGCACGGAAGAATCCTATATCTGATATATCATCTTCAACAACCTTGCTGAGTATCTCCTGGGCTTTTGGACCTTGTATCGCAAGCATCACAGTATCATGCGTGATGTCGGTTATGTATTCCTCTCCACCTTCCTCTTTTAGCCAATCGTATATCTTTTCGTTATTACCCGCATTGGGGACTATGTAGCATGAATCTTCAGATAACTTTGTAACGAGTGTATCATCCATTATACCCCCTTCCGTATTCAATATATGAGCATACTTGATCTGGCCCACTTCAGATTCTACTATATCTTGTGTGCAGTGTTCGCTGATGAATTCTATAGCACCATCACCCTGGAGGTATATCTCACCCATATGGGAAACGTCGAATATACCCAATCTTTCTCTTACAGCCTCATGTTCTTTGTTGATACTCGTGAATTTAAGTGGCATATGCCACCCTCCGAAGTTGGTCATCTTAGCCCCAGCATCTACATGCCTTTCATGGATAGCAGTTTCGTTCATGTTCCGGGAATACATAGCGGGTTTAAAGTTTTTATTCTAAAGAAATACCTTTTATCGAATAGGTTAACAATAGACAAGTTTTATAAAATATGTTTTTAATAGAAATCATATGAAAGAATACGATGTGATCGCCATAGGAACTGGGTCCGTGATGAGTGTTGTTACACAAGTATTGAACGATGATCCAAGTACCAAGATAGCGATCATAGAAAAAGACGAGCCAGGGGGGATCTGCTTAACCCGGGGATGTATACCGTCTAAGATGATACTCTACCCTGCAGAGATAACCAAACATATCAAAGAATCAAGTAAATTAGGTATAAAGGCCGGTATAAAAAGTATCGATTTTCAGAGTATAATGAAGAGGATGAAACAGCATACTATTGGAGAAAGTAAAAATATTGAACGTAATCTAAAGAACAGCGAACATCTAGATTTTTATCATACGACGGGTGAATTCATCGGTGATCACACTCTGAAGGTCGGACAAAATAAGATAAGAGGTAAGAAGATATTGATCTGTTCAGGTTCAAAACCAACTATACCTCCAATAAAAGGATTGGATGATGTTGATTACCTAACGAGTAGGGAATTTTTAGATCTAAAAAAGGTCCCAAAAAGCATGACTATCATAGGAGGGGGATACATAGCAGCTGAATACGGATTCTTTATGGCTATGATGGGGTGCGATGTTACTATAATAGGTAGGAACACACAGTTCGTTCCCGGTGAAGAAGAAGAGATAAGCAACCTTCTAGAGAAGAGATTGGCAGAAGATATAAACATATATACAGGATATGAAGTGAAGGAAGTGAAAAAAGGTATTCGGAACATCTCTGTGATCGCTGAGAATAGGGAGGGTAAAAAGATAAAGAAAAAGAGCGATAAAATCTTAGTTGCTGCAGGAAGGAGTTCGAATGCAGAATATCTTAAACCGGGAAGAACCGGTGTAGAAACAGATGAAAAAGGATGGATAAAAGTAGATGAATATCTATCGACTACAAAAGAAAATATTTGGGCCATGGGTGATGCTATAGGCGGTTATCTGTTCAAGCACGTCGCTAATTACGAAGCTAATCTTGTTTACAGTAATGCATTTAAGGATAGAAATGAAAAAGCGGATTACCACGCTATCCCACATGCGGTATTCACCTATCCAGAAGTGGCTTCAGTAGGTATGAGAGAGGAGAAAGCAAGAAAAGAACATGATGTCCTGATAGGATACGAAAAGTTTTCCAATACAGCTAAGGGTTCAGCGATGAGAGCAGAAGATTTTTTCGTAAAGGTGATAGTAGAACAGGAGACATACCGAATACTAGGCGCACATATAATAGGTCCTCAGGCCTCCGTACTGATACAAGAGATCATAAACTTGATGTATACTTCAAAACAGAACATTATGCCCATATACAGGGGTATGCACATTCACCCATCTCTAAGCGAGGTAGTAGAAAGAGCTTTCTTCAACTTACATTCACACGAACACAATCATTAACATACTGATTATACCTACTGAACCTAGATCAAAAGATTAAAACTTGATCATCTCTAGAGTCAGATCATCTGATATAGTAATTGATCTTATCCTTGATCTCTATCTTTTTATCTTCAGATGTTTTATCGATAGTTTTGAGGATGAAATTTGAAAAGAATTCAGGGTCCTCTTTATTCAGTTCTTTCAAAGTACTCCACAACAGATCTGTATCTTTAGGCATTACATGTTCGAGCATGTTGTCCATCCCTGCCTCTATTATCAAAGCAATATAGTTATCCATACTAGTTTCCTGCTCCATCAGATGATCGAATACTTTTTTGAACTCCATCAATCTTTCGTGACACCCATCATTCAACTTGATCTTGATCTCCTTAGACATATTATCGTATTAGATAAGGTATAATACATATAAAAAACTTGACAAATCTTCGTAGATAATCTAATCTAACAATCTAACTGAAAAAATTTAAGTATTGATTACCAATTCATAGACCATGAAGATAAAGACGTTCCTTTATAAAAAGCAGATACCATTATCTATAATCGCCTTGATAGCGGGCCTATTCCTTTTCATATTAGGGCTTTTCGAAGTGGTGCTTACAGATTATTCCCCGCCTATAATTTCAGATATGGGTGATGCTATAGGAGACTGGATATACTGGTTATTAGTCATAGGTGGGTTCCTCACACTGATCTTCGGTTGGTTAATAATAGATAGATTCAAGAAGATGAAGGAATTCAAGGACCTGATAGAGACTGAGAGCAAGAGCAAGTTCATCAAAAACATCGCCAGGATAGAAACACTCGCTTTAGCATTGGGTCCCCAATATGAAGACAAGGTCATAGAGAAGGAAGAGGAATTCAATATAGATCGATGATAAATAGATGAAATACCATCTAAGTTGATAACGACAAGATTCCAGTCCTAATAATATCTATATCGACTTATCCCGTTGATGATAATCCTTGAAAATACCTAGATATCGACGGCGTCATCTCTCGTGATAGTTCCACATGAAATATAGGGGCCCCCCTCTCATACATTTATTCATCGTGCGGCTGTGGTCCAGCTTGGTTAGGACTCAAGCTTCCCAAGCTTGCTGCCCGGGTTCGAATCCCGGCAGTCGCATCGAAGGGATGAGAACAATGGTTCGACGAGCTGATATATATCAGTGAGCTGCGAAAATGGTTACATTTTGGCTAGATCCCGGCAGTCGCATTTCAAGTTTTTAGCATCTTATTGGCTTCTTCGAAATCGTTATTCAACTCTACTGCTCTTTCGAAACTATCTTTCCATCCGTCCATGTCCAATCTCTTCATGGCTATACCCCGATTATACCAACTAACCGAATCTCCCTCAGCCACCTTGGTCGCCTTATCAAAATTCTCCAAAGCAGCCTCTAATAGGTTCCTTTCAAGTTGGCAGAACCCAAGGTTGTTCAAATATATCGGATTATCGCTATCGAGGGATATCGCCTTCTCGAAAGCAGAAAGAGCCTCCCCGAACCTTTCCATATGATAAGCGACACACCCTAGATTGTTGTAAATCAATGGATCTTCGTTTTCGCTGATCTTCCTCAATAGTTCAAGGCTGCGAGAGTAATGTTCCTCTGTAAAATAGAAGCCACTTAGAAGATTCATGATCTTTGGGGACTGCCTTTTCTTCACCAGATTCTCCAACCGGTTTATCTCTTCCTTAGGGGAGTCTATGAGTGCACCACATCTAGATTCAGCCATGATAAAATCTTCGATATCTTTACCAGCGATCTCCTCGGCCTTTATATATGATAAAACAGCGTCATCATACTTATTCAACCTTCTCATACATTCTCCACGGCTCTCCCAGAATACATTATAATCCTTACTCTCATCCATTATGTCTTCAGATATCCCTATACAGTGTCTGAACTGATGCCTCTCGTAGAACACTTTCTCGAGGTTTAAATCACCTAGATAAGTCTCTGATTCTACGAATACCTTTTCGGAATTCTTTATTTCACCCTTTTCATAATAGCAGCAGCCCAAAAGGTTTTTTCCTTTATCACCTAGTTCGCCGGAAAGTGTCTCTATAGTCTTATCGATCTCCCCCATCTTGTAAAGTAAAGTGGCTTTGGATATCCTACTTATCCCCGATGCGTCGGCTTGAACATCATCCTCTTTGACCCTCTTTTCGATAGCTTTCCTCTTCTGCTCTTCTTCTTTTTCCTTCTCGATTATCCTTTTCTCGAGCTTTTCTTTCTTTTCATTTAATTCATCCAGGTCAGATTTACGTTGTTCAAGTTCTCCCTTTAAATCATCCCTTTCCTCGATCAATTTCTCGATGATCTTTTCCTTTTTCTCTATCTCCCCTTTCATATCTTCCTTCACTTCTTCTTCCTTCCTCTCCTCCATCTCCGATATGTCCCTTTCGAGCCTCTCCTTTTCAAGAGCCAGTTCCTGAACTTTGTTCAGGCTTTTTTCCAATCTGTTCTTTAGTTCCTCTTTTTCATTCCTTAACTCTTCGACAACTTGCCTCCCCTCTAACTCGGATTTAGACCTTAGTTCCGATACCTTGTTCTCAAGTTTCTGTTTGTCTTTTATAGCCTGCTCAAGCTCCTGTTCTCTCCTCTCCAGCTCTTTTAAAAGAGACTCCTTTTCTTCATCGATCTTAGTTATCTCTTCTTTTTCCCTTTCTGCAGTCTCTCTTTCATCTTTCGTTAATTGTTCCCACTCGGTTGATTTTTCAGGAACTTCTCCCTCTCTTTTGATCATGGCCACTTCTTTTTCTAGATCATCTTTTGTGGCTTTTAAGTTGTTAACTTCTCGTTCTAGCCTATCTATCTTATCAGCTATCATCCTATTATCACTGGTGAGCTCTTCTTCGGTGGAAGCATATGGTGTTCTATCACTTTCTTCAACACCCCCTAGATTCTCCATCCTTTTGTCAAGCCTCATCTTGAGTTTTCTAGCTCTTTCATGGTCCGGTTTCAACCTAAGAGCCTTGCTAACACTTTTATGAGCGTCTCTGATATCACCAGTAGCCTCTAGATATGCAGCTTTGATATAATGAAAATCAGGTCTATCCGGCCTAAGAGCGATAAGTCTCTCGACTATCTGCAGCGCTTTAGCTATCTTATTTTGGTTTTCAAGGACCAGTGTTTTGTTTATAAGTGCGTCTATGAAGTCCGGAGATATCGATAATGCGTTATTGATGGCGTTCAAAGAATCTTGATATTCGCCTTTTTTCATAAGACATAGGCCTTTGTTGTTCCAAGCTCCTTCATCTTTTGGTTCAACTTCCAGAACCCTATCGAAGCAAAGCTCGGCCTCGTCGTAGAGCCCTTCTTCGTATAACGTAGCACCTTTAGCCTTCCAAGCATCAACATGGTCTTCGTTTATATCTAGGGCTCGATCATATGCTTCGATCTCTTCATCCACTTTCCCTAGATCATGATAGGCACCCCCAAGCAGCGTCCATGCTGTAGCGTTTTCAGCTTCTTTTTCTAGAACTGTCTCGATGGTATCTTTAGCCCTCTCAGGATCACCGAATTCCAGCAGTGTCTCAGCTTTTTTGATACGGGGTTTGATGGATTCCGGTTTCTTTTGAATAGCCTCGTTATAATACTCGATAGCTTTTGGATAGTTGTTCTTAGCTAGGAACTCGTCTCCCCAATCCATAAGACGGTTTATTTCCTTGGCACTTGGTAACCCGTGACCGCCCTCCTCTATTTCATCGAAATCCTGGAGTATGTCGTATTCTTTCATCAATTCGTAGAAATCTTCAGAACCGGTAACTTCAACCCCTTCAGGAACAGAAAGATCTGACCCGACATCGGAAGTTGTTATATAAAGCCCCTTGACACCGGACCCCATAACATTTCTCAACCCATCTATCTCCTTTTCTGGATCACCACCAGATCTTGTCACTCTAACGATATAATCTTCTACTTTTACACCCCTCTTTATCTCGGCTTCCGCTTCGAAGTCTCCACCGAAGCTCCTGGCTGAAGTGATGTCGAAACCCATCTCTTCAAGGAGGTTTATACAGAGTTTCTGGAACCTCTCACGGCTCATCTTTTCAATCTCTTCGATGAATTTTTCTTTATCTATCAAAATCTAACACCGGTCTTTATTAGATAAACCAACTAGACATATTAATCGATTACGCCTGATATCGTAGATTTACACTTCCTCAATCCTATCCAAAACATCCTGCCAACTCACTACCGCCTCTTGTGG
>CAZFVW010000005.1:12733-20960 GCA_964522285.1 uncultured Thermoplasmata archaeon
AGTCTTTTATATCAAAACCTCGACTCAAACCCGCATAGAATCCGGCCCTGTAGGCGTCGCCAGCACCGGTCGGATCTATGATCTTTTTCGGCTGATGTGCTTGTATCTCGACCATCTCTCCATCCGTGTAAAGGAGACTGCCATCTCCACCCTTTGTTACGATCAGGACATCTACAAGATTCAACAGCATCTCCGCATCATCAAAATCTAGATATTCCATAGCCACTCCCAATTCTTCTTCATTACAGAAAAAGTAATCTGTTTTTGAGACCATCTCTTCGAAGATATCTGGTTCATATATGTATTTCAATTCCTGGGCTGGGTCGAAAGCTATCTTTTTACCTTTTTTAACCGCATACTCCATCACCCTTTTGTAGTATTCTGGCCTCCCGGTACCTATATGGATCATTTCAGAATTATCTATGCATCCCTTCTGTAGCTCCATCTCTGGAGCGTGCTCCATGGCCCCCTGGTCTATGAACGCCATCTGTTCCTCGTTTTCACCGCTGACGATCCAACAGGTTGGAGTTTTCAAGCCCCGAACCTCTACCAAGTCAGAAGTATCGACACCGCTCTTTTCGAGCGAAATCATATATTCCTTCTCAAAGTCATCCCCTACGAAAGAGGCCAAACGGGTATCCACACCCAGATCCGAGGCCGCTTTAGCGATGTTAGCGCCGGTCCCGCCGTATCTAGTCACCCTATTTTCAACAGCCATGGATGAATTGGGCTCAGGTAATTTCTGGACTTTCAAGATAATATCTACGGCGGTATGGCCGAACACTCCTAAGAAATCGTTCATGAGATATAAGAAAATAAAAAAGGATAAAAATGTTTGGAAAGATTTTTGGAAACGATCTAGGTGAATTTATTCCAATTCTATCGTTTCGATATCTTCTTCTACTTCTTCCTCTACTTCTTCTTCAGGTTCCTCTTCAGGTTCTTCTTCGACATCAGTTGATTCTGCTTGGCCGGCGACTTCGCCAAAAGCCATCGTCCTCAAAACCTTAGTTATCTCGATTGAAACTTCGTCCCCGACCTTCGTGTCAGGCACAAAAACGACGAAATTCTCTATCTTTGCAACTCCGTCGCCTTCTTTTCCTATGTCTTCTATCTTCACATCGTACGTTTCTCCCTCTTCAACAGGGGGAGATACTCCAAATCCGTAATTCATGCAATTTACACTCCTATTTTGCTGTTTTTTCCCCATTCAACACAGTTGAACGAGGAATTATATTCTCATAAAACCATCCTTATTTAAGCGTTGTGCTTTTTATGGTAGTTATCTTTGACCAGTGACAATGCTTCTTCCTGGCTGCAAACGATCCGACAATCTGGATAGGATTTGATCTTATTATACAGTGCAGATGCTTTTCCTTCGGTATAATCCCTTTCTTCGATGGGACTTGATTCGATCAGAACAACGGTCTTTCCTTTTTTCGCTGCGTTTGCCAGAGAAACCAAATTCTTTATGTTACCATGACCCACGGGGAATTCAGTACCGATGACTATATCTGAAGAGATTATCAATCCATCGTTCTTCTTTTGGTCATCTGCTGTCAGAGGGGAAAAAGGAGGTGCTTCTACCATATCTATATCCAGGAAATTCGCCTTCTCGAAATCCGTATCCATCACGTTCAGAACTCCAGCGCTGACGTAGAATCCTTCTTCGACAAGTGATTTCATCAACCGTCCACTGGACCCACCTCCACAGACGATGTGAACTTTCATATCCTTTTCACTTTCCACGCTTTGTTCTTCTATGGGGGTGATATAGAGCCCTCCTGTTCTTGGATTCTCATGCACTTCCGCTTCTATACCGTATACCGCACGCAGATGAGAGCGTGTGAGGACATCTTCTGGTCTACCGGCCGCATGTATCCTGCCCTCATCTATCAATATGATCCTTTCACAGTACCGTGCAGCTAGATTCAAGTTGTGAAAGATCGAAAGTACGCTCAATTCACCCACTTTACATCTCTTTTTGACTATATCCATCATCTCGAGTTTATGGCCGATATCTAGATGTGACGTCGCCTCGTCTAGTAGAAGGAGTTCTGGAGATTGTGACAGTGCTCTCGCGGTTACCACCCTCTGCAGTTCACCACCCGAGAGCTGGTTTGCCCTTCTACTCTTGAGATCATAGGTACCGGTGATCTTCATGGCATCTTCAACCCTGTCGTGATCCACCTTTTTTGGATTATCGAATCTTCCCAAGTAAGGGGCCCTCCCCATCATGACTATCTCTTTCACGGTGAAAGGGAATGAGATGTACGTGTTCTGCGGCACTACCGCAACCTTTCTAGCTAGATTTTTTCTAGAATACGATCTCAATGGTTCACCGTCCAAGGTGATCACCCCTTCCCATATATCGATGACGTCCGTGATAGCTCTAACCAAGGTACTCTTCCCACACCCATTGGGGCCGATCACCCCTAAGAATTCACCCCTTTCCATCTCAAAGGAGATTTCCTCTAAAACTTCTTTTTCTCGGTACCCCGTTGTCACCCCGTCCAGAGACAGTATCACCATCCTGTATCACCTCTGTTTTTGATCAGTAAAAAGAAAAAGAAGGGTGTTCCGATGAGCCCTGTAATTATACCAACGGGTATCCCTGAGATAGGGAGAGTGCTGCTGTATCTAGATACCGTGTCGCATAATGCTAAAAATATCCCTCCGATGATAGCGGACACGGGCAGCAGTTTCTTGTGATCTGGACCAACTAACAATCTGGCTCCGTGTGGGATTATCAGTCCGACGAAGCTGATCACTCCCGTAAAAGCCACTATCGAAGAGGTAAGAAGACTCGCCACTACTATCTGAATGTTTTTCGTTTTCTCGACTTCAATACCCAATTGTAGGGCGGATTCCTCCCCGGTCTGGATGACGTTCAGTTCTCTAGAATATGCATAGATCATGAACAGAGATATCAGTAATATGGGTAGGGTGATGTAGACCATCTTCCATATAGTCCCTTCAAAACTCCCCCATATCCAGCTTGTGAGAGCGATCTTTCTATCTTGGGGTGAAAGATGCCAGACAAGTCCGTATAACGAACCCATAAAGAAGTTTACGGCTAATCCAGCAAGAAGGAGTGTGATGATATCTGTATCACCCTGCGTTCTGGAAAGTGCGAGCACGAATAACACTGTCCCCATGCCGCCTAAAAATGCTGTAACCGGAAGAAGATAAAGATCCAAGTTCAGAAGGAAACCCACGGCCAGTCCGAAAGCGCCGCCGGTGGATATACCTAGAACAAAGGGAGAAGCCATAGGGTTTTTGAATATCCCCTGCATGGAGACACCAGATGCCGCCAACCCCATCCCGGCTATCACGCCGAGTAAAACCCGGGGTAATCTGACCAATAATATGATAGTGGGATCCGAGCCTTCAACAGGAGATACGAATCTATTGATTAAGGGGACCTCTGAGAATATTATCCTGAACACCCTGAGAACGGGTATACTCACTTCTCCGATAGAGCAAGCTAATCCGATCACGAAAATCAGTAGTATAAGAAGGGGCCATAGTATGCCCCTTCCTCTCAGATATCTTTTCAGGCCATCTTCTTTCATGAGGTATCATCGTGTTTTCGTTCATATATCAAAGCAGTAGAAACGGTGATACCTAGAATGGCTAGGAAGCCGAGGTTCGGAGATTCATCCGATCCTTCGCTGATGTCAATTCCTTCGATATCGGCGGTGATGTTGACCAATCTTTTCTGAGCTTCGATTACTCTTGGACCGGGCCTTGAAAGGATGTCATCATCGACAAAATAGATCTCGTTATTTTTCACTGCCGATATATCGGACCAAGATTCTTTTTCAGTCATCTCTAAAACGGCATCCTTTGTGCTGTTGACTGCAACTAAAACTTCTGGATCTTCATCGATTATCTTCTCCTCGGATATCGTGGTCCATCCTGATTTATCTGCAGCGATATTGTCCATCCCTGCGTTGCTCAAAAGGGTGTTCTGGAACGTATCGTTACCGCTGGTCCAGACACCTTGATACGTAGAAGTTATGTAGAGCACATCTGGCCTTTCTGAATAGGGTATGTCTTCCGTGAGGGAAGCCGTCTCGTCCATATCGTTTTTTAGATCATCTGCCAAGCTTTCAGCTTCCTCAGGGATGCCACACATTTCCCCCAACATCATCATGTCATCGTAGATGTCTTCCACAGTGGAAGCTCCGGTCACTAAAACTTTCTGCCCGTATTCTTCAAGCGGTTCCACCATGTTGATATTCCCTTTAGATATCACTACAACATCTGCTGAGAGGTTGACGATCTTTTCGTAATCGACCTGGTAAGCATTCCCAACTTGTGGTAGATCTTTTACTTCAGAGGGATAATTACTGTAGTCATCTACGCCTACAACTCTGTCACCCTGGCCGATATAGAACAATATCTCAGTATTCGAAGCCATGAATGAAATGATCCTCTCCGGAGGAGAATCGAAAACCACACTTTCTCCTCTAGCATCCGTGATCTCTATTGGACCTTCAGCTTTAGCTTCGGGTATAAAGACCAGAAACGAGGATAGGATAAGCGCTAACATCATCATTATGGCTATAGTGCTGTTTTTCATGTGTCTGTAATCTATCATGTTCTCATCGATGACTAAAGTATATTTTATTTATTTAAAGTTTACTTTATTTCCGTTTCCCAATCAAAAAAAGCCTTATAATCATCTTCATCTATCGATCACTAGATGAAACTGTTAAGGAACAAAAAAAGACTCACCGAATTCCTGATATTATACCATTCAGCCATAAACAAACCCACGAAATTAGCCGAGATAGCTCAAGAATTTGATATGACTGAACAGGGTGTATCCAACTACGTGAAAGATATGGAGCAGAAGGGCCTGATAGACAAATTGGGCAGGAGATATCACCCAACTCCGGACGGTATGGAGATGATCAGAGATATCCTCTCAGAGATCGGGGATTTCTTAAAAGTCGCTAACAGTAAAATCGACATCATCGATAAATGCACGGCTATAGCGGAGGAGAATATACGTGAAGGCCAAGAAGTCGGATTGTACATGAAACATGGCTTCTTACATGCTTCAGCTAAAGAATCTTCATCTATGGGTACTGCATTGAACGATGTTTCAGAGGGTCATCCTTTAAAGGTTGGACAGCTTCATGGTCTTATAGAGATGGATCTGGGAAGGCTAATCATATCTCCCCTAAACATGGATGTTGAAAATGGGGACATCAGTAAAACAGTCCAGGAAAAGTTGGAAAACACAAAATATGACAAGATAGCGGTCACTGGTGAAGAGCAGTACGGCATTATCAACATGATCGGTTTGAAACCAGACATAATATTCTCCCCCGTCGAATCCTCGATCAATGCGGCGGAAAAAGGCCTTGATGTTCTTATATTCACCTCTGAAGGTGAGGCAGAGAAGATAGTAGACAGGGTCAGAAAACAGAACAGTGGCAGGGATGAGGAATACAAGATCGAATCCGAGCTGATCTGAAGATCAAGTTACGATGGGAATATGTCTGCCGCAATCGGGGCATTTCCCTTCCTGTAGATCGACTTTACCTGAAGAAAAGTAAGATCTGCTAATTATTGTTTTACCGCAGTCTGGACACTTGGTATCGTTGTCTGCAGGTAGATTGCCTAGGTAAACGAAATTCAAGCCAGTATCATAGGCTATCTCCCGGGCTTCCCTCATCTTTTCAGTAGATGTAGCTGGAACATCTCTCATATCGTGGTCCGGGTGGAATTTAGAAAAATGAGTCACGGTGTCTTCGCCCAAAGATCCTTTGACCCAATCTGCGAACTCCTTTATCTCTTCGACGCCGTCATTATATCCCGGGACCACAAGATAAGTCACTTCTACGTGGATACCAAGATCCACTGCGAGTTCACAAGTATCTAGGACGGGTTGAAGTTTCCCCTTCACTATCTTCTTGTAAAAATCTTCATGGAACGCCTTCACGTCGATGTTCATCGCATCTAGATATGGTGCTAAATCTTTAAGCGGTTGTTCTTCTATGTAGCCGTTGGTGACGTATACCGTGTATCCGTCGTTGTTCTCTTTCATCTTTTTAAATATATCGTAGCTGTATTCGTACGATACAGTAGGTTCGTTGTATGTCGAAGCGAAACCGTCGTATTTTGAAGCTTCCTTCACTATCTCATCGACGGAATAGTCTTTCAGCAAGGGGCTGTGAGGGTCTCCACAGGAGAGTGATGCATTTTGACAATATTTACATTTGAAATTACAGCCCATGGTCCCGTATGATACAACTCTAGTTCCGGGATGAAAATGATAAAGAGGCTTCTTTTCGATAGGATCCACTGCTAGAGAAACTGCTTTTCCGTATATCGCTGAATAAAGTTCCCCATCTTGGTTCTCTCTTACATTACATATCCCGCTATCACCGTTTTGGATCAAACAGTGATGAGGACACAGGTTACATTTCACCGTATCTTCTTCGACACTCTCCCAATACTTGGCTTCCTTCATGATACCGCACCTAGGTATATCATGAAGATCTTCTTACAAATATTTATCCGAATCCATTGGGGGAGCTTGAGGTTTGAAACCAGGTGAGAACCGATCCCTCTGTTTGAACGAATCCCGGCCTCTCAGATAGTGGACCGTTATACAGGTAATAGCGAAGGCGTTCACGATCATGTTCACAAAACTCTGCAATACCGTCGATATTATCAACATAGGAGTCATTTCAAATTCTATAGCTGTTGTAGTTCCACCTATCTGACCCAACCCAAAACCTTGACTGCTGGTCAAAATCCCGAATATCCCCCCTATCACTATCGAAATCACTATAACTATAACTATCAGCGCGATGGTGAAACCTAGGGTCTCATAGTGCTTGGCAAAATCTTTGCTATCTGACATGGCATTTCCTATGGATTTGCCTTCGATTAGGAGTATGGGTATGGTGAATAACCACCAATAACAGAATATAATTCCGGGTATGAGACACAACATCAATCCTACCGATACGATCAGGGTGACGATTATACTCGCCCCTATGAGCCCCAAAGGATGTTGACGGATTATTTCGAAACCAGCTTTTATCTGAGTTTTACCTCTTTGAAAACCTTCCTTGGCCATACCGACGATACCGCCTGCGAACAATATCTGGATCATCCAACCCATGAGGGAAAGTGGGATCGTGATAAGCATCATCTTGACCATGTTATCTATGATAACCGATAGATCCTGTTCTCCAGTCATACTTGTGGTCAATTCCATGGTCTGCCAGGAAGTAAAGACGTTCAAAGATCCAACGATCAAAGTGGGGATCAATATAAAAGTAAGGATCGGTACTAGATTGTTCTTGAATATATCGAAAGCGATCGATAATGTGGATGTTGTATCAGTTCCCCTGGCTTTCCTCCTATATGGCCCCTGATAACCGAGTAAGAAACCACATCGGGGACATCCGTCTTCCTTATCTTCTTGAAAGTAATATTCACAGTTCGGACATACGGGCATCTTGTCACCACCCCTTTAATGTATCACAATAATATAAGATTTGCGATTATATATTCTCTATGAGGAGGCGATGTAAAAATTAGCTTGTCATAACTTTAATATACTCATATCAGGGTCAGCCATCAGAGATCGATATCGAACCGAGGTCATATGATGTCTTCTGTAGATGAAATAAAAACAACCGTTGAACTTTTAGAGCACGATAAGAAAGAATTTGGTGATAAAAAAGCCGTGATCTTTGATGATGTAAAGTTTGATTACAATGAACTTTACAAGGATTCACACAAGATCGCTTCAGCTCTGATAGAGATGGGGTTGGAAAAGGGCGATCACGTGGCCATATGGATGCCGAACAATCACATATTCCACAAGTTGTTCTTCGGGGTTACCATCGCGGGAGGTGTTATGGTACCTATGAATACCAGATATAAAGCACACGAAGTGAGATACATCTTGAATAACTCCGAAGCTAGATTCCTAATATCCGTGGGAAATTTTCTGAAATACGATTATCTTGAGATGTTGAATCAAGTGGAAGACGACTTAGACCGCCTCCAGAAAGTCATAGTGTTCAACGGAGATGATGAAAAGGTCGAAACGGACTCTATCAGGTATGAAGAACTGCTAGATATCGGAAAAGGGTGGGCGGAAGATGAGGAATTGAGAGATAGGAAATCCAACACAGATGAAGACGACACGGCCCTGATCCTCTACACATCCGGAACAACGGGACAACCC
>CAZFVW010000006.1:0-20568 GCA_964522285.1 uncultured Thermoplasmata archaeon
TTTTTAGATGAGATCACCATAGTTTGTTATAGCCCATTTAATTTTTCACCATCTTCTCTAATATGTTCATCAATCTCATCAGTATCTGTACATCTACATTTTTCGCTCCCCTCTGTGTGGGCTTTCCTCATCGCTCTGCCATCGGCTTCACAGGAAAGTGAAAGCTTTTCGAAAGAAAGGAGGAGCTCTGCTCCTTCGGCTTCGCCGTTTCCTCACTTCGTTCGCATATTGGCTCGCCTTCAGGCACCGCTCTTGGTGTCGAGTAGTAAATGGGTAAAGTGGTACGAACAAATTCCCTTGGAATTTGTGATACACTAGAGTTTGTTTTGCTCACTCCATCTCTCGCCAATTTAAGAATTTGGCGAGCGCAGGGAATTCAGCGAATTGCCCGACGAGTAGTAATCAAAGAGACCTCACGAGACGGACACCGAGACCGTCGCCGCGGAGACTCGGTGAGCAGTGATTACGGTTCGCCGACCTGCAGTGTCCGGCGAAGCTGCGCCAGCTACCGCCACGAACAACATGGTTCGAGCCATTTTGGGTCGAAGTCCACTCAAAAATGTTCCCGTGAATGTCAAACAATCCCCATACATTGTTTTTCAATCTGCCCACCGGATGCGTTTTTTCCCCATTGTTTCCACTATACCAAGCATATTCAGATAATTTGTTCTTATCGTCTCCAAAGCAGTACACTGTCCTTGTACCGGCTCTGCAGGCGTGTTCCCACTCTTCTTCAGTGGGTAACCGATATTTCAGTATCCCCTCGATACGATTCAATCTCGCTACGAATTCCTCACAATCAGCCACTGAAACACTCTCCACAGGTAGGCCATCGCCTTTGAACTCACTCGGATTATCTCCCATCACAGCCTTCCACTCACGCTGGATCACAGGGTAAACACCCATGTAGAGATCTCTATCCGGAATCTTCACGAATTTCATCCCTATCGAATTGGTTCTATATTCCATGTCATTTGTGATCGTCTGGTATCCATATTGTTTACTTATGATACCAGACTTCGAGACCTGTACATCTGCACTCACCCGCTTTATCTCCTTCGAACTCTCCCATATGTAGTGCGGATCCTTCTTTCTTTCTGTCTCTATCTGTGTCTCTATCCGACCAGCAAGGTCATCGACCCTTCTCTCCAACTCCCGTGGATCACTCTGAGGGTCGCAAATCTGCTTTTCGAGTGTTTCTGTATCTATGTCGTATCTGTCCGCTCCCAACGACTCGTACCTTTTCTGTATGTCCCTCAACGCTGGTATCTTACTCTCATAACTCTCTAGCAACTCTTTACCTACCACCACATCCATCTTTACTTTATCTCTGAGCTCGGTGACCTTCCATCCCTGTCTATCCAGATCATCAACCCTTTCCAACAACTCGTCTCGCACCTTATTTTTCCGCTGCCGTTTCCGTATCCGTTCGTCGATCTGCTTTTTCTTCTTCTCCACATCACTGGAGTAACAATCCTCGCAAAGAGGATAACTCGTTTTAACCCTCTCTCCTTTATACTCGTCCACCTTGTCTATCCACCCTTCACACGTTGAGCAGAACCGCTTTCCACATCCCTTGCACTTCAGCACCTTATTCTCCTTGCTGATCAGGTTACCGCATTCCGGGCATCGGTCCTTCGCTTTCTTCTTCACCTCTCCAGTTCCCACAGTACTCCGCTGCACCACCGCGTCCCTCACCTCCACGTCATCTCTCGCTCCACCCTCCCCAGCCGATCCCTGCCCGATCTGACTCCTGACCATCACGGAGTCCTGTATATTGATCATGTTCGACACCGACGGACTCGACCGCTCGATGATCGACAGCGACGCCTCAGCTAGCGGGTGACCCTGCTCCTTAGCCATCATCCGTCTAATGGACTTCACTTTCATACCTGAGTTCTCCAGTTCTTCTATCTCGAAGTTCTGGAGTGAGAAGTGGACGAACTCCATCGCCGATTTCCTGTATCTCGACGGGTGCTTCATGTACATGTTCCTTATATCGTTCCACGTCCTGCTCAGCGCCTCTTTTTTCACCGATCCGAAAACGCCGCTTATCTCGAACTCTTGAGAGATGTAATCTATCCGAGAGGAGAAGGGGCTCTGAACGTCCCCGCACAGAACGTCTGCCCAGCAGTCGTGGGGAAATCGGTACATCTTCCCCTTACCGGACAGGTAGGACAGCGTCCTCATCTGAAGCTCTAGGTCGTACGTGGCAAGTCTAGAGCCGAAGGTTCTCATCGTGTGTTCCTCCAACAGGTCGGATACCTTCCTCAGGTAAAGCGAAGGCGACCTCTTGTCCCTTACCTGCGTTGCTAAAAACACCAGTACGGTGAGTGTATGGAGTGCCCCCTTCTTGTACTCCTCCCCGTCCCTGAGCAATCTCATCAAAAGTCGGTTTATGTAGGCGGTCATACCTCCGCTGGCGTTCTCTTCGAGGTAATCCACTGTCAGCCTACCCTTCCCGCGGTTCGTCAGGTCTCTGACCAGCGACCACACATATATCGGTGTTCCTCTCGCATACTCTGATACGAGTTCCAGCGCTTCCTGCTCGTAACCCAACCCCTGCATCCCGAACAGGTTCTCTGTAACTGTAATTATGTCTTCCTTAGAAAAAGGTCTGATAAAGACCTTCTCGAACATACCCTGCTGGACGTTGCTCAACCTATGTTTGAAGTCTTGCTCCCTCGCACTCACCACTATGCCGGTGGCGGTGGTTTCCTCGATGGCCTTTGCCATATCGAGGTTCTCAGGTATATCATCGTAGAACAGCCTTATTCCGTTCTTCGAGTGATAGCCCGATATGCCCGTCGTGGAGAGCACCCCCACGGGTCTCTTCTTCATCAGCTCGTCGAAGACGGCGAACAGGATCGCGGTCTTCCCGACGCCTGGATCACCTATCAGCACTATGTTCCTGTCCAAAGGGGCTTTCACTACGTAATCGAAAGCCTCCCTGCGGTTGTCGTCGAGGTATAAGCTTTCTCTCAGCCTCTCCGGCAGACCCCATTCAGATAGAAGTAAAGTCGGATCACGGGGTACATCGAAGTACGACGATATCTGGAAGAGCTCACGGTTGTTGTCCAGGTAGGCTCTCTCGTCCCGATTGTCCGGGTGCTTCTTATAGGACAGTCGGGAAACGTCGAAGTAGGCGGACAGTATGTCTTTATCGTCCTCCAGTTCGGATGGATCGGGGAGGTTTTCGTGGGTACGTTCTTCGTCACCGCTCGATATAGGGCCGCAGCTATGGCAGTACTTGGCTCCGTCGGGTAACTCTTCACCGCACTTCGGGCAGTTCATCACTATCACCCGTATAAAGCGATATTTTCCTTATAACATTTATGTAGACCTCCTTCGACTTTTGGACGGAGACCAGGGGTACACTCCAAGATATATACCACTGAACCTCGCATTTTAGATATTGTACCCGATATGCCATTTTTTGGCTAACAACATTAAATTTTTGTTTTCACATCCCGGCGGCAATTTTTAAATATATTAAAGTTATATGCCAAAATAAGGATAACAACTTTAAGGAAGTAAAAAGAATGACAACAAAAACTGAGAGATTGTACACAGCACTCCTACCCATGAAAGTGGTGAATTTCGACGATATAGAGGAGGCCGCCCAGACGATCATCGGTAAGGACGTGGACCGTAGATACATCTACCGTAAATATGTGGATAGGCTGGTAGATAAGGGACGACTCCGCAGAGTACGAAGAGGCATATACGTTGTTCTATCACCTATCGAAGGAATCGAGGGGTACTCGATGGAC
Organism: uncultured Thermoplasmata archaeon; assembly: GCA_964522285.1. GTDB lineage: Archaea > Thermoplasmatota > Thermoplasmata > Halarchaeoplasmatales > Halarchaeoplasmataceae > CAZFVW01. Next base: position 3,774 of record CAZFVW010000006.1, read on the forward strand.
AAGTTTCTCATCGCTTCAAAAATCAAGGACCGATATTACCTCGGTTTTCACACAGCATTGGAATTTTATGGGTGCGCTCATTCTCTGTACAATGAGGTTTACCTATCTGTAAAGGAAGGGGACAGGTTTGACACTTTCAAGTTCCAAGGCGTCAGATTCAGACCCGTGTTCGTAACAGATGTGGATACGGAAGTGGAAAAAAAGGCGTACAACAACGCTGTCCTGCGGGTCAGCAGTAAAGAGAGAACCTTCATCGATTGTATCGATAGAGTTCAGTATGCAGGGGGCTGGGAAGAATGTTTGAAGAGCCTCGAAGGGTTGAGTGGACTTGATTTTAAAAGGTTGTTAAGCCTTTTACAAGAATATAAGAAGGATATCCTGTTTCGGCGGGTAGGTTATATCCTTGAGCTGCTGAAGAAGCACTCGGTGTTCTACGAGCATATGGAAGAACACATATTGGAAGATATCGAAGAATATGCAACTGAAACGCCACGCTACCTTATACGGGGGAAAAGTGGTCCTTTGAACAGCAGGTGGAATCTTTATATCCCGGAAGATTTCGAGGCCGTGATCAGGGGGATATAGTTTGAAAAGGGCATATGATTTCGACACGATTGCAAGAATGTACGGATTCGAGGCGGTGTTAGTCCATCAGGTCCGTGATATAGCGATTAACAAAAATTTTGCAACATAATTTTTGTTATGAGCTAGAGGCAAAGAAGAAAAGTTATGAAATATACTTTTCTTCTCCGCTATATCTTCACTCGAAGAAAGAGACATCGACGTGATCAACAGGTTCTATGAAGATAAAACGTTCGAACCTGATATACTCGACGAGGGTGGGATACTTCATCAAAGGATAACAGAGCATCCCTCGATCCTATGGTCGATGAAAAGACTATAGATCAACTTATCCTGGATCTATGAGGTGTCTTAGAGTTGAGCCCCTTCGGGGTTTTTCTTCATCGCTCTGCCCCTTTAGGCTTCGCATGGCTGCGCCGCTCGCCTTCGGGCATCGCTCCTGACCGTAAGTGGTTAAGGGGTAAAGGAGTAAGTGGTAATTATAAAGACCTCACGAGACGGACACCGAGGTCGTCGCGGCGGTTGCCCGGAGAGCAGAGGTTGCGGTACGCTGACGAGCAGCCCTCGGCATCGTAGGACCAGCTGCCGCCACGAAGGACACGGCGGGAGCCATATTCTCCAGAACCTGGCACCCAGGCCTTACCGTCTTCCGGTGCACCGTAGTAATTATCATGCCAATTATCCTCACACCATTCCCACACATTACCGTGCATGTCATGAAGTCCCCATGCATTCGGCTTTTTCGTACCGACGGGGTGCGTGCTCCCTTCATCCCACTCCTCATCGAACCAAGCATACCTGCTTAACCTACTTTCATCATCTCCGAAGCAGTATCTACCGCTCGAACCCGCCCGACAGGCATACTCCCACTCCGCCTCCGTCGGCAGTCGGTACTTCCAACCGCCTTCCTTCTTGTTCAACTTGCCGATGAACTCCTGGCAGTCGTCCCACGATACATTCTCGACCGATAGATCATCACCTTTGAACTCGCTAGGGTTATTGCCCATCACCGCTTTCCATTCTCGCTGGGTGACCGGGTAAATACCGATGTAGAAAGGCTCTGTTATCTTCACCCTGTGGACCGGTTTCGAATCGTCCCACTCATCGCTGCCCATCATGAACTCGCCGGCAGGGATCAGCTTGAACTTCATGCCGATGCTGTTCTCTATGAGCTCTTCGACTTTGGACTCCCTCTCCCTTCTCTGCTTCTCCTCCTTCACCCGCTCTTTCATCTTGGTGAAACAGTCCCTGCAGAACGGCTGTTCACCCCGTTCCCTCTCTGTCCGAAAGAAACCCTCACAGTGTTCGCAGAATTTCTTACCGCAATTCCCGCAAATCAAAAGATGGTTACGGTCGGTTATCAGGTTCTCACACTGGGGGCAGTATTTCTTCTCTTCCGACATTTTTATGCTAGGGGCGTAGGTAGAACCAGCGCCAGGAGACCTGAGGGCTACGGAGTCTTTCATACCTCCCTCTACATTCATCTTTTCATTTTCTATCTGGCCGCAGTAGGGGCAGTACTTGGCTCCGTCTGGTAAATCTTCACCGCACTTCGGACACTTCATGGTATCACATTTTCGCTCATAACCATAACATTGCCTATAATTTAACTGTTTTCAACCCTGATCCTTCACTCGATCTCCAGCATGCCTTCTTTGAAGTCTATGCACATCTTGAAGTTCCTGAGAAAGCTCAACCCCAGCAATCCATCTACGTAACTCCTTTCCGGTAAGTCGTGGACGACCGTAGGCACATCATCTACATCCCTTCCTAGTACGTCCATCGATTTAACTTTGATGATCGGCGCTCTCTCTACACCCGAAGCGGTGACAAGAGAAATGCTTTCCTTCGAGAGTTCGGCTTCATAACCTAGTAATTCTGAAACCTCCCATGGGATCATTGTGTAAGTGGCACCCGTGTCCAAAGCCATCTTGACCTTTCTTCTCCCTTCAGCTCCTTTTACGGTGACATATAGGTCGATAACCGATGCCTTTGGATCGAATCTATAGCTCATTGAAAGCCACCGCATAGCCTTTTTTGGGTATCTCACCAGTGTAAAAATGGCAAGTGTATTTTCCTTTCGTATCTTTCATCGCATCGTACGTATCGTCCCGGCACTTGCTGTGCGCTATCAGTTCGACCTTCGTGGGTTCTCCCAGTTCGTTCTCCTCGATGACCTCTACGAGCACCCATTCGTCCTTGTACTCTTCTTTGATCTCTTCCACGGTCTTCATCGTTCTCACTCTGGTTGTTCCTAACCACACCGTTCTAAAATAGTTTTCGTCTGTTTCTAGGTCGATCGTGATGAATGAGATACAGGTACTCGCCGCCACCTTTGAGACGTTTTGTCCTACCAGCCGCGGCGAGCGGTGTTCCTCTTCGTCCGGTTCCCACCGGCACGGGACAGGGGTCTGGTCATCACTCTTGCACGGAATTTCTGCTGAAATTCCGTTGATCGAAGGAAATCCACCGGATTTCCTGTAGATTATACTGGCGTATCATCCGTGGACGATACACTTCTGGCGCAGTGGTGAGCTCACGAGACGGACACCGAGGTCGTCGTTGCGGTTGCCTGGAGAGTTGTGGTTGCGGTTCGCTGACGTGCAGTTCTCGGCATTGTTGTTCCAGCTGCCGCCACGATTGACACGGTTGGAGCCATCTCCGACCCCTACCCTACGGGAACATCTCATCGAAGATGTCCCTGCGTAGATTATATGTATCGCCTATCTTTAAATGTTCGGTGATGCTCCGGAGGGACTGTTCGTACTTTTCCTCAGATATGGAACCTTCTTCGTATTCGTCTACTCTGGACCTCAGTTTTCTGAGCAATCTTTTCTTGTTCTGATTTTTTATCCTTATCAGACCGGGATATATGCGAAAACCAAGGTACGGTAAACCTTCAGTGCACGGCGCTAGTACTGTTGCCTTTTCCTTGAGAGACAATTTCAGGTCTTCCCGCAAAAAATCGGCGAACTCAGACAGTAGTTCGTGCAGTTCATCCTTCTCGTTCCCGAAGAGCACGAAGTCGTCCATATACCTCAGATATCCCTTCACTCCGAGTTCATCTTTTATAAAATGGTCGAAACTATCCAGATAGAAGTTGGCGAAGTGTTGGCTGGTGAGACACCCTATGGGGATACCTTTCCCTTGTCCCCCATACGCATCTATTATCTTCTCCAGCAACCAGAGTAGTTCCGTATCCTTGAATCTTCTTCTCAAGAGCCATTTCAAGGTATGATGATCCACACTTTCAAAGTACTTTTCGATATCGCATTTAAGATAGTAGTCGTGCTTTTTGGATAGTGCCTGAGCATGCTCGATGGCCCGGTGGGTGCCCTTTCCTTTTCTACATGCGTAACTGTGGTATATATAACTCCTCTCGAACATTGGTTCGATCACGTTGCATATTGCATGGTGAACCACCCTATCTCTGAAATCTGGTGCACCTATCTCACGCACCTTGGGTTCTCTGATCCGGAAGGTGTTCAGCGGTCTCGGTTCATATGTTCTAGCCTTCAGTTCCTCCCGTAACTTCAGTATCTCCTTCTCCATGTCGAAATAGAACCTCGCCACCTCTTGCTTGTGTTTCTTACCTTTGAATGCGTCCTTCGAAGCTATCAAAAGGTTCTCGAAACATACCACACTATCGAAGAGGTATCCATACCGTTTCATCTGTGTTCTCCCAGCCATCCACAGATCATCTTGCCGACCTCGTTTATGTGTTCAGCTGTGTACTGGTACTGCTTGTTCGAGAGATATCTCTCTTCGTGACATATCCTCAGGAGCACACGCAATTTCTCCAAGCGTATATTGATCCTCTTGAATCCTTTCTCTCTCGTATCCCGATCGTATCGGCATTCGATGATGTTCTCCAGTATGTCCAAGGCTAGGTTGTCGATTCTCGTGGTGAAAGTGAACCGTACCTTCTTCGGGAACTTTTCGGTGGTGTTCAGCAGCCACTGAAGGAATTCAACCCACTTGACGAACACCTGTAGTTCCTCAACCATCTCAGCCGTCCTCCTCTTTCACCGGGTACACATGAGCTTCTATCATCTCGAGCAGATCCTCGCCGTACTTTTTCCTCTTACCGTCGCCTATGCCCTTGATCTCCTGCAGTGCGTTAAGCGAAGATGGTTTGGTAACGGCTATCTCGGCGAGCTGTCTGTTGGTGAATATAATGTAGGGCGGTACTCCCTCGTCCTTGCTCTTATCCTTCCTCCACTCCCTGAGCCGGTTGAAGAGCGGTATATCGTTCTCCGTCAAGATGTCATTGTAGTTTTCTTTCTTATTACCTTTCTCATCGGACCCTTCAGACCCTTTATCGGTCGAGGATAGTCGGTACTCCGCTATGACCGTCCAATAGTGTTCGTTCTTACGCTCGAAGAAATGGCTTTCCCAGCTTATTATCTCTTTGTCTCCGAGGAAGTTGGAGAGCATCGAGTCGTTGAACGTCTCGAGCTTGTCTTCGAATTTGATCGTGAATATCTTCAGCATGTGTGAATCTCCATTTTTTACGCCCCCTTCGGGGTTTTATTCATCACTCTGCCTTAGGCTTTGCCGTTTGCTCACTTCGTTCGCATATTGGCTCGCCTTCAGGCATCGCTCTTGATGAGTAAGTTGTAAAGTAGTAAAGTGGTAAGTGGCTACAACGACCTCACGAGACGAAGACCGAGGAAGCCGTAGCGGATGCCCGGGTCGTTCCTGCCGCGGTTCGCTGACGTGCAGTTCTCGGCATCGTTGAACCAGCAGCCGCCACGATCGACACGGTAGGAGCCATCCTGTGTCGAAGTCCATTCCCACACATTACAATGCATGTCGTGAAGACCCCATGCATTGGACTTCTTCATACCTACAGGATGAGTACTTTCACCGCTGTTAGCAGAATACCATGCATATTCAGATAGTTTGCTCTTGTCATCTCCGAAGCAGTATTTGGTTTTGGTTCCAGCTCTGCAAGCGTGTTCCCACTCTTCTTCCGTGGGTAACCGGTATTTCTTCATCCCTTCGATACGATTCAATTTTGCTATGAATTCTTCGCAATCAGCTACCGAAACTTTTTCGACCGGTTGATCATCACCTTTGAACTTACTCGGATTGTCGCCCATCACCGCCTTCCACTCGCTCTGTGTGACCGGGTAAACGCCCATGTAGAGATCTCTATTCGGTATCTTAACGAATTTCATACCGATGGAATTCGTCCTGTATTCCATGTCATTTGTGATCGTCTGGTATTGATATTGTTTACTTATGATACCAGACTTCGAGACCTGTACCTCTGCACTCACCCGCTTTATCTCCTTCGAACTCTCCCACATGTATTGGGGATCCTTCATCCTTTCTGTCTCTATCCGACCCGCTAGGTCATCGACCCTTCTCTCCAACTCCCGTGGATCGCTCTGAGGATCGTAGATATCATTTTCGAGTTCCGTCGTATCTATGTCGTATCTTTCCGCACCCAACGACTCGTACCTTTTCCGTATGTCCCTCAAAGCTGGTATATTTCTCTCATAACTCTCTAGTAACTCTTTACCTGCCACCACATCCATCTTTACTTTATCCCTGAGTTCGGTGACCTTCCATCCCTGTCTATCCAGCTCATCAACCCTTTCCAACAACTCGTCTCGCACTTTATTTTTCCGCTTTTCTTCCTCTTTCTCTCTCCGTATCCGCTCGTCGATCTGCTTCTTCTGCTTCTCCACCTCACCAGAGTAACAATCCTCACACAGCGGATACCCAGTCCTTACATTCTCACCTTTATACTCGTCCACCTTGTCTATCCACCCCTCACAAGTAGTACAGAAGAACTTACCACAGCTCTTACACTTCAACCTTTTGTTATCGGCGGTTATCAGGTTGCCGCATTCTTTACAACTCTTCGACTGTTTCACCGCACCGCCCCCGACCTCGCTCCGCTGCACCACAGAATCCTTCACACTCACATCGCCAGCCCCACTTCCATCTCCACCGACGCCGAACTGGCTGCGCATCACCACCGAGTCCTGTATGTTGATCATATTCGAGACCGAAGGCTTCGCACGTTCGATGATCGACAGCGACGCCTCCGCCAGCGGGTGGCCCTGCTCTCGTGCTAGGACCGAGCGTACGAGTTTTAGCTGGATGCCCGCAGCCCTCAGCTCTTCGAATTCGAAATTCCTCAGTGCAAAGTGCAGGAACTCCAGCAGTGAACCGCCGAACCGTGCCGGGTTCTTCTGGTACTGGTTCCGGATGTCCTTCCACGCCCTAGCCAGTGCACCCTTCTTCGCCTGCTCGAACAGCTGCCCGTACTCGAACTCCTGGATGATCACGTCTATACTGGCGGACAGCGGACTTTCAACTTCTCCAGAGAGAACATCAGCCCAGCAGTCGTGTGGGAATTTAACCTCGTTGCCTTTACCGGACAGATAGGATAACGTCCGGGTGTGCAGATTGAGATTGTAGTTCGCCTCACGTGCACCGAACACTCGTGAAGTATGGCTGTCCAGGATATCGGATACACGCCGTAGGTACAGCGAGTGACATCTGCGGTCCTTTACCTGGGTCGCCAGGAACACCAGTACCGTCAACGTATGAAGTGCGCCGTCACTGTATCGCTCACCGTCCCGCAGCAACCTGGTGAGCAGCTTGTTGATGTATGGTATCATACCTCCGCTGGCGTTATCTTCTACATAATCGACCGTCAGCCGGTTCATGCTGCGGTTCATCATGTCGCGAACGATGGACCATACGTAGATAGGCGAGCCCTTGGAGTACTTCGCTACGAGTTCAAGTGCCTCGGTTTCGTAGTACAGTCCCTGCATACCGAACAGTTTTTCGCCGACCCGAAGTATGTCTTCCTCCGAGAACGGTCGTATGAACACCTTCTCGAACATGCCCTGCTGTGTCCTGGTCAGCCGATGCTTGAAGTCCTGCTCCCTGGCGGTGACCAGTATGCCCGTAGAGCCAGTCTGCTCGATGGCAGCGGCGATGTCACGTCCCTCCGGCAGATCGTCGTAGAACAGTCGTATGCCCGCCTTCGAGTGATAATCCGACAGACCGGTAGTGGAAAGTACACCGGCCGGGCAGCGCTTCATCAACTCGTCCAGCACGGCGAAGAGTATCACCGTCTTACCTACTCCCGGATCGCCTATCAGCACCATGTTCCTGTCGATGGGTGCATTTAGAAGGTAGTCAAAAGCATCCCGGCGGCCGGCATCCAGGTATATGTTGTCTCGCAGTCTCTCCGGAAGACCCCAACTAGATAACAGCATGAAAGGTTCTCGTGGTACGTCGAAGTACGATGATATACGGAACAGTTCCCGATTGTTCTCCAGGTACTGCTGTTCAGTGTGGTTGTCTGGATGTCTAAGGTACGAACGGCGGCAGACGTCGAAGTATGTGGAGAGTATCTCCGAATCGTCTGAAAGAGACGACGGGTCGGGAAGCTCGGCTACTACGGTGTCGTCGCTTCCGGTATCGATAGGACCGCAGTTATGGCAGTATTTAGCTCCGTCGGGTAGCTCCGTATCACACTTCGGGCAGTTCATCACTATCACCCGCATAAAGCGATAATTTCCTTATAACATTTGTGCAGACCTCCTTCGACATTTGGACAGAGACCAGTGGTACACTCCGAGATATATACCACTGAACCACAACATTAAATTTTTGTTTTCACATCCCAGTAGCAATTTTTAAATATATTAAAGTTATATGCCAAAATAAGGATAACAACTTTAAGGAAGTAAAAAGAATGACAACAAAAACTGAGAGATTGTACACAGCACTCCTACCCATGAAAGTGGTGAATTTCGACGATATAGAGGAGGCCGCCCAGACGATCATCGGTAAGGACGTGGACCGTAGATACATCTACCGTAAATATGTGGATAGGCTGGTAGATAAGGGACGACTCCGCAGAGTACGAAGAGGCATATACGTTGTTCTATCACCTATCGAAGGAATCGAGGGGTACTCGATGGACAAGTTTCTCATCGCTTCAAAAATCAAGGACCGATATTACCTCGGTTTTCACACAGCATTGGAATTTTATGGGTGCGCTCATTCTCTGTACAATGAGGTTTACCTATCTGTAAAGGAAGGGGACAGGTTTGACACTTTCAAGTTCCAAGGCGTCAGATTCAGACCCGTGTTCGTAACAGATGTGGATACGGAAGTGGAAAAAAAGGCGTACAACAACGCTGTCCTGCGGGTCAGCAGTAAAGAGAGAACCTTCATCGATTGTATCGATAGAGTTCAGTATGCAGGGGGCTGGGAAGAATGTTTGAAGAGCCTCGAAGGGTTGAGTGGACTTGATTTTAAAAGGTTGTTAAGCCTTTTACAAGAATATAAGAAGGATATCCTGTTTCGGCGGGTAGGTTATATCCTTGAGCTGCTGAAGAAGCACTCGGTGTTCTACGAGCATATGGAAGAACACATATTGGAAGATATCGAAGAATATGCAACTGAAACGCCACGCTACCTTATACGGGGGAAAAGTGGTCCTTTGAACAGCAGGTGGAATCTTTATATCCCGGAAGATTTCGAGGCCGTGATCAGGGGGATATAGTTTGAAAAGGGCATATGATTTCGACACGATTGCAAGAATGTACGGATTCGAGGCGGTGTTAGTCCATCAGGTCCGTGATATAGCGATTAACAAAAATTTTGCAACATAATTTTTGTTATGAGCTAGAGGCAAAGAAGAAAAGTTATGAAATATACTTTTCTTCTCCGCTATATCTTCACTCGAAGAAAGAGACATCGACGTGATCAACAGGTTCTATGAAGATAAAACGTTCGAACCTGATATACTCGACGAGGGTGGGATACTTCATCAAAGGATAACAGAGCATCCCTCGATCCTATGGTCGATGAAAAGACTATAGATCAACTTATCCTGGATCTATGAGGTGTCTTAGAGTTGAGCCCCTTCGGGGTTTTTCTTCATCGCTCTGCCCCTTTAGGCTTCGCATGGCTGCGCCGCTCGCCTTCGGGCATCGCTCCTGACCGTAAGTGGTTAAGGGGTAAAGGAGTAAGTGGTAATTATAAAGACCTCACGAGACGGACACCGAGGTCGTCGCGGCGGTTGCCCGGAGAGCAGAGGTTGCGGTACGCTGACGAGCAGCCCTCGGCATCGTAGGACCAGCTGCCGCCACGAAGGACACGGCGGGAGCCATATTCTCCAGAACCTGGCACCCAGGCCTTACCGTCTTCCGGTGCACCGTAGTAATTATCATGCCAATTATCCTCACACCATTCCCACACATTACCGTGCATGTCATGAAGTCCCCATGCATTCGGCTTTTTCGTACCGACGGGGTGCGTGCTCCCTTCATCCCACTCCTCATCGAACCAAGCATACCTGCTTAACCTACTTTCATCATCTCCGAAGCAGTATCTACCGCTCGAACCCGCCCGACAGGCATACTCCCACTCCGCCTCCGTCGGCAGTCGGTACTTCCAACCGCCTTCCTTCTTGTTCAACTTGCCGATGAACTCCTGGCAGTCGTCCCACGATACATTCTCGACCGATAGATCATCACCTTTGAACTCGCTAGGGTTATTGCCCATCACCGCTTTCCATTCTCGCTGGGTGACCGGGTAAATACCGATGTAGAAAGGCTCTGTTATCTTCACCCTGTGGACCGGTTTCGAATCGTCCCACTCATCGCTGCCCATCATGAACTCGCCGGCAGGGATCAGCTTGAACTTCATGCCGATGCTGTTCTCTATGAGCTCTTCGACTTTGGACTCCCTCTCCCTTCTCTGCTTCTCCTCCTTCACCCGCTCTTTCATCTTGGTGAAACAGTCCCTGCAGAACGGCTGTTCACCCCGTTCCCTCTCTGTCCGAAAGAAACCCTCACAGTGTTCGCAGAATTTCTTACCGCAATTCCCGCAAATCAAAAGATGGTTACGGTCGGTTATCAGGTTCTCACACTGGGGGCAGTATTTCTTCTCTTCCGACATTTTTATGCTAGGGGCGTAGGTAGAACCAGCGCCAGGAGACCTGAGGGCTACGGAGTCTTTCATACCTCCCTCTACATTCATCTTTTCATTTTCTATCTGGCCGCAGTAGGGGCAGTACTTGGCTCCGTCTGGTAAATCTTCACCGCACTTCGGACACTTCATGGTATCACATTTTCGCTCATAACCATAACATTGCCTATAATTTAACTGTTTTCAACCCTGATCCTTCACTCGATCTCCAGCATGCCTTCTTTGAAGTCTATGCACATCTTGAAGTTCCTGAGAAAGCTCAACCCCAGCAATCCATCTACGTAACTCCTTTCCGGTAAGTCGTGGACGACCGTAGGCACATCATCTACATCCCTTCCTAGTACGTCCATCGATTTAACTTTGATGATCGGCGCTCTCTCTACACCCGAAGCGGTGACAAGAGAAATGCTTTCCTTCGAGAGTTCGGCTTCATAACCTAGTAATTCTGAAACCTCCCATGGGATCATTGTGTAAGTGGCACCCGTGTCCAAAGCCATCTTGACCTTTCTTCTCCCTTCAGCTCCTTTTACGGTGACATATAGGTCGATAACCGATGCCTTTGGATCGAATCTATAGCTCATTGAAAGCCACCGCATAGCCTTTTTTGGGTATCTCACCAGTGTAAAAATGGCAAGTGTATTTTCCTTTCGTATCTTTCATCGCATCGTACGTATCGTCCCGGCACTTGCTGTGCGCTATCAGTTCGACCTTCGTGGGTTCTCCCAGTTCGTTCTCCTCGATGACCTCTACGAGCACCCATTCGTCCTTGTACTCTTCTTTGATCTCTTCCACGGTCTTCATCGTTCTCACTCTGGTTGTTCCTAACCACACCGTTCTAAAATAGTTTTCGTCTGTTTCTAGGTCGATCGTGATGAATGAGATACAGGTACTCGCCGCCACCTTTGAGACGTTTTGTCCTACCAGCCGCGGCGAGCGGTGTTCCTCTTCGTCCGGTTCCCACCGGCACGGGACAGGGGTCTGGTCATCACTCTTGCACGGAATTTCTGCTGAAATTCCGTTGATCGAAGGAAATCCACCGGATTTCCTGTAGATTATACTGGCGTATCATCCGTGGACGATACACTTCTGGCGCAGTGGTGAGCTCACGAGACGGACACCGAGGTCGTCGTTGCGGTTGCCTGGAGAGTTGTGGTTGCGGTTCGCTGACGTGCAGTTCTCGGCATTGTTGTTCCAGCTGCCGCCACGATTGACACGGTTGGAGCCATCTCCGACCCCTACCCTACGGGAACATCTCATCGAAGATGTCCCTGCGTAGATTATATGTATCGCCTATCTTTAAATGTTCGGTGATGCTCCGGAGGGACTGTTCGTACTTTTCCTCAGATATGGAACCTTCTTCGTATTCGTCTACTCTGGACCTCAGTTTTCTGAGCAATCTTTTCTTGTTCTGATTTTTTATCCTTATCAGACCGGGATATATGCGAAAACCAAGGTACGGTAAACCTTCAGTGCACGGCGCTAGTACTGTTGCCTTTTCCTTGAGAGACAATTTCAGGTCTTCCCGCAAAAAATCGGCGAACTCAGACAGTAGTTCGTGCAGTTCATCCTTCTCGTTCCCGAAGAGCACGAAGTCGTCCATATACCTCAGATATCCCTTCACTCCGAGTTCATCTTTTATAAAATGGTCGAAACTATCCAGATAGAAGTTGGCGAAGTGTTGGCTGGTGAGACACCCTATGGGGATACCTTTCCCTTGTCCCCCATACGCATCTATTATCTTCTCCAGCAACCAGAGTAGTTCCGTATCCTTGAATCTTCTTCTCAAGAGCCATTTCAAGGTATGATGATCCACACTTTCAAAGTACTTTTCGATATCGCATTTAAGATAGTAGTCGTGCTTTTTGGATAGTGCCTGAGCATGCTCGATGGCCCGGTGGGTGCCCTTTCCTTTTCTACATGCGTAACTGTGGTATATATAACTCCTCTCGAACATTGGTTCGATCACGTTGCATATTGCATGGTGAACCACCCTATCTCTGAAATCTGGTGCACCTATCTCACGCACCTTGGGTTCTCTGATCCGGAAGGTGTTCAGCGGTCTCGGTTCATATGTTCTAGCCTTCAGTTCCTCCCGTAACTTCAGTATCTCCTTCTCCATGTCGAAATAGAACCTCGCCACCTCTTGCTTGTGTTTCTTACCTTTGAATGCGTCCTTCGAAGCTATCAAAAGGTTCTCGAAACATACCACACTATCGAAGAGGTATCCATACCGTTTCATCTGTGTTCTCCCAGCCATCCACAGATCATCTTGCCGACCTCGTTTATGTGTTCAGCTGTGTACTGGTACTGCTTGTTCGAGAGATATCTCTCTTCGTGACATATCCTCAGGAGCACACGCAATTTCTCCAAGCGTATATTGATCCTCTTGAATCCTTTCTCTCTCGTATCCCGATCGTATCGGCATTCGATGATGTTCTCCAGTATGTCCAAGGCTAGGTTGTCGATTCTCGTGGTGAAAGTGAACCGTACCTTCTTCGGGAACTTTTCGGTGGTGTTCAGCAGCCACTGAAGGAATTCAACCCACTTGACGAACACCTGTAGTTCCTCAACCATCTCAGCCGTCCTCCTCTTTCACCGGGTACACATGAGCTTCTATCATCTCGAGCAGATCCTCGCCGTACTTTTTCCTCTTACCGTCGCCTATGCCCTTGATCTCCTGCAGTGCGTTAAGCGAAGATGGTTTGGTAACGGCTATCTCGGCGAGCTGTCTGTTGGTGAATATAATGTAGGGCGGTACTCCCTCGTCCTTGCTCTTATCCTTCCTCCACTCCCTGAGCCGGTTGAAGAGCGGTATATCGTTCTCCGTCAAGATGTCATTGTAGTTTTCTTTCTTATTACCTTTCTCATCGGACCCTTCAGACCCTTTATCGGTCGAGGATAGTCGGTACTCCGCTATGACCGTCCAATAGTGTTCGTTCTTACGCTCGAAGAAATGGCTTTCCCAGCTTATTATCTCTTTGTCTCCGAGGAAGTTGGAGAGCATCGAGTCGTTGAACGTCTCGAGCTTGTCTTCGAATTTGATCGTGAATATCTTCAGCATGTGTGAATCTCCATTTTTTACGCCCCCTTCGGGGTTTTATTCATCACTCTGCCTTAGGCTTTGCCGTTTGCTCACTTCGTTCGCATATTGGCTCGCCTTCAGGCATCGCTCTTGATGAGTAAGTTGTAAAGTAGTAAAGTGGTAAGTGGCTACAACGACCTCACGAGACGAAGACCGAGGAAGCCGTAGCGGATGCCCGGGTCGTTCCTGCCGCGGTTCGCTGACGTGCAGTTCTCGGCATCGTTGAACCAGCAGCCGCCACGATCGACACGGTAGGAGCCATCCTGTGTCGAAGTCCATTCCCACACATTACAATGCATGTCGTGAAGACCCCATGCATTGGACTTCTTCATACCTACAGGATGAGTACTTTCACCGCTGTTAGCAGAATACCATGCATATTCAGATAGTTTGCTCTTGTCATCTCCGAAGCAGTATTTGGTTTTGGTTCCAGCTCTGCAAGCGTGTTCCCACTCTTCTTCCGTGGGTAACCGGTATTTCTTCATCCCTTCGATACGATTCAATTTTGCTATGAATTCTTCGCAATCAGCTACCGAAACTTTTTCGACCGGTTGATCATCACCTTTGAACTTACTCGGATTGTCGCCCATCACCGCCTTCCACTCGCTCTGTGTGACCGGGTAAACGCCCATGTAGAGATCTCTATTCGGTATCTTAACGAATTTCATACCGATGGAATTCGTCCTGTATTCCATGTCATTTGTGATCGTCTGGTATTGATATTGTTTACTTATGATACCAGACTTCGAGACCTGTACCTCTGCACTCACCCGCTTTATCTCCTTCGAACTCTCCCACATGTATTGGGGATCCTTCATCCTTTCTGTCTCTATCCGACCCGCTAGGTCATCGACCCTTCTCTCCAACTCCCGTGGATCGCTCTGAGGATCGTAGATATCATTTTCGAGTTCCGTCGTATCTATGTCGTATCTTTCCGCACCCAACGACTCGTACCTTTTCCGTATGTCCCTCAAAGCTGGTATATTTCTCTCATAACTCTCTAGTAACTCTTTACCTGCCACCACATCCATCTTTACTTTATCCCTGAGTTCGGTGACCTTCCATCCCTGTCTATCCAGCTCATCAACCCTTTCCAACAACTCGTCTCGCACTTTATTTTTCCGCTTTTCTTCCTCTTTCTCTCTCCGTATCCGCTCGTCGATCTGCTTCTTCTGCTTCTCCACCTCACCAGAGTAACAATCCTCACACAGCGGATACCCAGTCCTTACATTCTCACCTTTATACTCGTCCACCTTGTCTATCCACCCCTCACAAGTAGTACAGAAGAACTTACCACAGCTCTTACACTTCAACCTTTTGTTATCGGCGGTTATCAGGTTGCCGCATTCTTTACAACTCTTCGACTGTTTCACCGCACCGCCCCCGACCTCGCTCCGCTGCACCACAGAATCCTTCACACTCACATCGCCAGCCCCACTTCCATCTCCACCGACGCCGAACTGGCTGCGCATCACCACCGAGTCCTGTATGTTGATCATATTCGAGACCGAAGGCTTCGCACGTTCGATGATCGACAGCGACGCCTCCGCCAGCGGGTGGCCCTGCTCTCGTGCTAGGACCGAGCGTACGAGTTTTAGCTGGATGCCCGCAGCCCTCAGCTCTTCGAATTCGAAATTCCTCAGTGCAAAGTGCAGGAACTCCAGCAGTGAACCGCCGAACCGTGCCGGGTTCTTCTGGTACTGGTTCCGGATGTCCTTCCACGCCCTAGCCAGTGCACCCTTCTTCGCCTGCTCGAACAGCTGCCCGTACTCGAACTCCTGGATGATCACGTCTATACTGGCGGACAGCGGACTTTCAACTTCTCCAGAGAGAACATCAGCCCAGCAGTCGTGTGGGAATTTAACCTCGTTGCCTTTACCGGACAGATAGGATAACGTCCGGGTGTGCAGATTGAGATTGTAGTTCGCCTCACGTGCACCGAACACTCGTGAAGTATGGCTGTCCAGGATATCGGATACACGCCGTAGGTACAGCGAGTGACATCTGCGGTCCTTTACCTGGGTCGCCAGGAACACCAGTACCGTCAACGTATGAAGTGCGCCGTCACTGTATCGCTCACCGTCCCGCAGCAACCTGGTGAGCAGCTTGTTGATGTATGGTATCATACCTCCGCTGGCGTTATCTTCTACATAATCGACCGTCAGCCGGTTCATGCTGCGGTTCATCATGTCGCGAACGATGGACCATACGTAGATAGGCGAGCCCTTGGAGTACTTCGCTACGAGTTCAAGTGCCTCGGTTTCGTAGTACAGTCCCTGCATACCGAACAGTTTTTCGCCGACCCGAAGTATGTCTTCCTCCGAGAACGGTCGTATGAACACCTTCTCGAACATGCCCTGCTGTGTCCTGGTCAGCCGATGCTTGAAGTCCTGCTCCCTGGCGGTGACCAGTATGCCCGTAGAGCCAGTCTGCTCGATGGCAGCGGCGATGTCACGTCCCTCCGGCAGATCGTCGTAGAACAGTCGTATGCCCGCCTTCGAGTGATAATCCGACAGACCGGTAGTGGAAAGTACACCGGCCGGGCAGCGCTTCATCAACTCGTCCAGCACGGCGAAGAGTATCACCGTCTTACCTACTCCCGGATCGCCTATCAGCACCATGTTCCTGTCGATGGGTGCATTTAGAAGGTAGTCAAAAGCATCCCGGCGGCCGGCATCCAGGTATATGTTGTCTCGCAGTCTCTCCGGAAGACCCCAACTAGATAACAGCATGAAAGGTTCTCGTGGTACGTCGAAGTACGATGATATACGGAACAGTTCCCGATTGTTCTCCAGGTACTGCTGTTCAGTGTGGTTGTCTGGATGTCTAAGGTACGAACGGCGGCAGACGTCGAAGTATGTGGAGAGTATCTCCGAATCGTCTGAAAGAGACGACGGGTCGGGAAGCTCGGCTACTACGGTGTCGTCGCTTCCGGTATCGATAGGACCGCAGTTATGGCAGTATTTAGCTCCGTCGGGTAGCTCCGTATCACACTTCGGGCAGTTCATTCGATCACTTTGTTTGCAGAACTAAAAGACTAACTACGATAAAATAGTTTTCCACACGATGATGTACGGCATTTCAAAAGCTATCATCTATAGGCTTGAGACCGTTTGTCTATCGCCAAGATCTTTATTTTACTTTTATCATCATTCT
>CAZFVW010000007.1:0-10654 GCA_964522285.1 uncultured Thermoplasmata archaeon
ATTCGTAAAGAAGCTTGGAGAATTCCATATCATTATTCGTGTCATCGAGTAAGTCTCTAGCTTTGCGGAATTCACTCTCTGCTATCCTAAATTCTCCCTTTTCACGATATATCATGCCCAAAACACGCCTAGCGATACCTTCTTCACCAGGGATCGCCAATTTTTTAGAGATCTGTAACACCTTTTTCCCATGTTCCAAGGCTAAATCCGTTTTACCCATAGCTAGAAAGATCTCGTTCAACCAACACCGGATATGCAGGACGAACTGCTCGTCGTCGATACCTTCGCTCGTCCTAAGGCTTTTCCTGAGAAATTCCAGAGTTTCATCCTTATCACCTTGATAATAATGGATAGCTCCGATATTCTTAAGAGATGTAGCAACACCAAGTTTATCACCTATTTTTTCCAGTATCTCAAGGCTGCCTTCATAACATCTTAACGCGCCCTTGAATTCCCCTTTATTTTTGTAGATCGCGCCTATATTGTTCAGAGAGATCGCTACGCCGCGTTTATCTTCCACCTTTTCCTTTATATCCATACTTTTCTTATGGTATTCCAAGGCCTTGTCGAAAACATTCTGATAATAATAGATTATACCGATGTTGTTGTAGGACGTTGCTAGACCCTTCAGGTCACCGATCTTTTCCCACTTTTCGATCGCTCTATTGAAATAGTCAAGCGCTTTTTCTTGCTCACCCTTTCTAAAATATACTGAACCAAGGTCGTGAAGTGCCTGAGCTAGTTCAGATTCATCATATTTTTCTTCAGCGACCCTCATTTCCTTCATGAAAACTTTTTCTGCATCGTCATAATCTCCTTTCCGCAGCAGTACCCATCCCTTCGTTTTGAGCAGATCACACGACTCTTTCGGTCCTAGTTCCATACCTGCCTCTATAGCCCCTAACGCTTTCTCGTAATCCCCTATATTCGCATATAATTCTGATACATACCCGTACAGCTCTGCTTTATCCTCATCATCGTCCTCGAGCTCAAGGGCATGTTTATAGTGTTCTAGTGAAGAAGTGTAATCACCTTTCAATTTGGATATCTCGCCTAGTTTACTATGAACGTACAACAGATCATCTTTATCTTCCGAAGGAATAAGCTCTAAAGCGTTTGTGAAGAACCTTTCAGCCTCCTCATTGGCGTATCTTTCCTGGGCAGAACGTCCCGCTTCGAACAGATAACCGATGACACGCTGGTCCTTAGCTTTGTAAAAATGATGTATCATCTTCCCGAGTATATCTTCAGAACCCCCCTCGTATAGTCCTTTGTAGTATTCTGCTATGGAGCGGTGATACTCTTCTCTCAGCTCTCGATTCAAATTGTCGTATAGAGCCTCCCTGATCTTCTTGTGGTCGAAACGATAACCCCTATCGAAGGATAAGATCAGCCCGTGGATGTTCTCTATATCACCGAGTTCTTCAAGGAGTTCTCTTCTTTTATATTGAAACCCTTCCTGGATCACTTCACTGCTGAATTCGATACCAACTACGCTTCCAAATTCTAAAATCTTCCTTTGCTCATCGCTCAATCGCTCCAACCTTTTCTCGACCAGTTCATATACTTTCGACGGCACTTCAACCTCCTCTAGAGGGGTTTTCAAGATCCATTTATTATCTTTTTTTACCATGTGTCCATCTTCAATCATGTGCCTTACGAACTCCATCAAGAAGAAGGGATTTCCCTCGCTCTCCTTATAGGCCCTGTCGTAGAATCTCGCCGAGAGTTCCACATCACCGAGCATGTCTTGTAGAAGAGTTATCAGGTCGTCTTTATCCACTCGGTCCAGTTTTATAGAAGTGTACAATCCTTCGTGCTTCATATCTCTGAGGGTAGACTTTAGTTGATGAACCCGTCCATCCCACTTCTGCATAACGTCTTCAGGCCTGTATGCCCCTATGAGTGTGATCGGGTCTTCATTTATATTACGCGAAAGGTAATGTAGCAAAGCTAGAGTAGATGGATCAGCCCACTGGAGATCGTCGACGAATATAACGATAGGCTGTTTAGACGCTTCTCTACGAAGACCCATGAGGACATTATCGAACAGGTTCTCTCTTTTGAGTTTAGAGTCGTCTACAAGGTATTTTCCTTCGTATTTCCCAGAATCTATGAACCACGATATCTTCTGATTTATCTCTGGGTTATCGTATTCTGGAGTTTGCATTTCTTCTGCGATATCACAGATATCATCGAGGACGTCATGCACATCTTCGATCAAAAATTCGTTCTCTTCTCCCTCTATAACCAGTATAAGAGAAACATCCCCTCTGGTTTCCATGAGAATATTATATCCTTTGTAGGATATCCCACTCACACCGCCTTTTTCTCCCTCCCCCATCATGCTCAGCGAGTCTGAAACAAAATTGGACACGCCTTTGAGCATGCTAGCGAATATATCTGCATCGAGTTCAGTTTCATCTCTCTCTGCTTTAGCGATTATTATCTCCGCACGGTCTGTAAGATAAGCAGATAACACTCTAGGAGGGGGTTTATCTGCGATCAGGTGATACATATCCGCTGTTCGAAAAGCCTCTTTTATAGATGCAAGTGGTTCCATACTCTCGGTGATACAACGCCCATCGATAACCTTCATATCTTCAGAAAGAGGGCTATCTAGAGCTTCTTCGACTAATCGTGTCTTGCCCACACCCGCTTCTCCTGAAACGAAAACCGTTGAACCTGCTCCTTCTTCACAGTCTTCTAGAATCGACAGAAGAGTTCCTAATTCCTCTTCTCTACCTGTTAGTTTTGGTTCGAATTCTATGGTCTGCTTTTCCATCCTGTCAGTTTCAGCGATAGAAACAGACGATAATTAAAGTTATGGAAAACAGATGATCGTCACGGTGTTCTCACCACTTACTTAAAAACGGACCCACCAAAATTTCTCACGAAATTTTCTTTGTCCTCCAAAATGTGAAATTTTGTACGGACGTGTCAGAAGGTTGACATCTTCCAACGGTCTGTTTAAAATCAAAGATTTGTAAACGGACTTTACCAAAAATCCTAGCAGATTTTTCGTGGTCCTCCAAAATGTGAAATTTTGTACGGACGCGGCGGGATTCGAACCCGCGACATCTGCCTTAGAAGGGCAGTGCCATGTCCTGACTAGGCCACGCGCCCATGTTGATGTGTATTAAGGGTGTTTTCATGTCCTGACTATCTTCGAGAGCTTTGGTCTCGAAGGTGCAGGGAAGATTTCTCTTCCCTGTAATATTAGAGGGCATTAGTTTTTTCAATGGACTCTAATGTGCGATGAACACTTTCATCGCGAGGCCAAACGCCCACGCTGCTTACCAGCCTAACATTTACATTGATGCTGATAAAAGTTCCGAAACTAGTAGATTACTTAAATCTATCCTTCGATATCTTCCTCTTCGTCGTTTTCATCTTCAGACTGTTCTACAGCTTCACGTTCCTCCACAGAGCCTTGCTCGAGAGGTTCACCATCATCACCGACGATCTCTTTCTCCTCTTCCTCGCCGATGACTTTGGACATAGCTATCAATTCGTCGTCTTCCTTCAGCCTCATGACACGTACGCCCATGGTGTTCCTGCTCTGTTTGCTGATCTCACCCACGTTCGTTCTGATCACCATACCGTTCCCGCTCATCATGATGATCTCGTCGCCTTCTTCAACGACCCTAGCGCAGACTAGATCTCCGTTCCTCTCGTTGGTCTTTATAGTGATGACACCTATAGCTCCACGCCTAGTTTTCCTATATCGAGAAACATCGGTCCTCTTACCGTATCCGTTCTCGGTAAGATTCAGAAGCACATCGTCGTCATCCACAAGGGTCATACTGACAACTTCGTCTCCATCTCTGAGGGTAGCACCTTTGACACCCATAGTGTACCGACCCATAGGCCTGACTTCGTCTTCCATGAATCGTATAGCTTGACCCTTCTTGGTAGCCAGCATCACTTCTTTCTCACCGTCGGATAATTTCGTATCCACTAGTTCATCCCCATCTCTCAACTTGATAGCCCATATACCGGTAACCCTTGGATGGCTGTAAGCTGAAAGTGGGGTCTTCTTTATCTTCCCTTTCTTGGTAGAGAATATGAGATATCTGTCCTCAGGGAAACTCTCGACCGGGATCAGGTCTTCGATCTTCTCTCCTTCTTCCAATCTAGGCAGCATATTAACGATAGGCCTACCTTTGGCTCTTCTGCTGCCTTTGGGCAGCTTGTAAGCTTTCAGCCAGTAAACTTTACCCTTGTTGGAAAAGAACAGTAAATAATTATGCGAATTAGTCACGAACAGATCTACAACGTTATCCTCGTCCTTGGTATCCATACCGATAAGGCCGACGCCGCCTCTTCGCTGGTCCCTGTAAGTATCCACGGATAGCCTCTTGATGTATCCGTCCTGGGTGAGAGTGATAACGTACTCTTCACGGGGTATGAGGTCCTCGTTCTCTACCTGGACCGCTTCTTTGTTTATCTCCGTCCTCCTTTCGTCACCGTATTTATCTTTGAGCTCTCTTAGTTCATCTTTGATGATATCGCGGATGATCTGTTCCGATCCCAAGATCTCTTTGTATTCTTTGATCATCTCTTCCAGTTCTTCGTATTCGGCCTGGAGTTTCTCTCTCTCGAGTCCGGTCAACCTTCTGAGCCTCATGTTCAATATAGCGGTAGCCTGTTTATCACTGAGTAAGAACCTGGAAGTCAGTTTGGTCTTAGCTTCTTCCTGGTTCTCCGACCCGCGTATGATCTTGATAACATCGTCTAGGTTCTCTAGGGCAGTTAATAATCCATCAACTATGTGGGCCCGGTCTTCCGCTTTATCCAGATCGTACTTCGTCCTTCTCTTGATTATGTCGATCCTGTGTTCGATGTAATGTTGGATGGTCTCCTTCAGAGTCAGTATCTCCGGTTCTTTATCCACTAGAGCGAGGTTTATCACGCCGAAGGTGACTTCCATCTGTGTGTGTTTGAACAATTTATTAAGAACTACATCTGGTAGTGAACCGCCTTTCAACTCTATTACGACCCTTATACCATCCCTATCCGATTCATCTCTCAGGTCAGAGATTTCTGTTATAACTTCGTTCTTCACCAATCTCGCGATGCTTTCTACCAGGGTGGACTTGTTTACTTGGTATGGGATCTCCTCGACGATTATCTTGCTTTTATCCCTAGCCATCTCCTCGGTTTTCGTTTTAGCTCTGATCGTGATTTTCCCACGACCGGTCTTGTAAGCCTGATAAACGCCTTCGTACCCGTATATTATCCCGCCGGTGGGGAAGTCTGGAGCCGGTATATGCTCGATAAGTTCTTTAAGTTCGATCTCCGGTTTTTCTATCTGTGCGATGATCCCGTCGGCTATTTCGTTCAAGTTATGTGGAGGGATATTAGTCGACATGCCCACTGCGATACCGCTTGAACCGTTGAGTAATAGATTGGGTAACTTTGCGGGTAATACCACCGGTTCTTCCAAAGACCCATCGTAGTTATCTCGGAACTCTACAGTATCTTTATTGATATCCTCGAGCATCTCCTCTGCGATCTTCTCTAATCTTGCTTCAGTGTAACGCATAGCCGCTGCTTCGTCACCATCCACAGAACCGTAGTTACCCTGACCATCAACCAGCGGATATCTCAACGAAAAATCCTGAGCCATCCGGACCAAAGTATCGTAAACGGCTTGATCCCCATGAGGGTGGTATTTACCGAGCACGTCACCGACGACCCTAGCTGATTTCTTGTGAGTTTTATCAGAGGTCAACCCTTCCTGTTTCATGGAGAAAAGTATACGCTTGTGGACTGGTTTCAGACCATCTCTAACATCTGGCAAAGCCCTACCCACTATCACGCTCATTGCGTAGTTGATATAAGAATCCTCCATCTCATCCTCGATGTTCTTTTCGATCACTTTGTCAGCAATTTCATTTTCTGGAATTTCTGTTTCAGCCATAATAAAAACCTCCTCATATATCGATATTCGACGCTTCCGCTGCGTTCTCTTGGATAAAATCTTTTCTAGGGGCGACGTCTTTTCCCATCAAGATATCGAACAGTTCATCCGCTCTTTCAGCGTCTTCGATGTTCACCCTAGCCAATATCCTGTTATCCGGGTCCATGGTGGTATCCCACAACTCTGAAGGGTTCATCTCACCGAGACCTTTGTATCGCTGGATGCTCACACCCCTGTTACCCCATTCTTCAAGGACTTCACGCTTCTCCCGCTCGGTGTAGACCCACTCTTCTTTCCTACCTCTCTTGATCTTGTAAAGTGGGGGTTGAGCCATGTACAGATATCCTTTTTCGATCAAAGGCCGCATGTACCTGTAAAAGAACGTGAAAAGAAGCGTCCTTATGTGGGCACCATCTATATCCGCGTCAGTCATGATTATGATCTTGTGGTACCTGCTTTCCTCCGCTTTGAATTCTTCATCGAATCCCGTCCCCAAGGCAGATATCATCGAGCGTATCTCCTTGTTCTCAAGCATCTTATCCAATCTGGCTTTCTCGACGTTGATTATCTTACCCCTCAAGGGCAGGATCGCTTGGAAGTTCCTATCTCTGCCCTGCTTGGCTGAGCCGCCTGCAGAATCACCCTCGACCAGATACAACTCAGATACTTCTGGATTCGGGTTAGAGCAGTCCGCCAGTTTACCCGGCAAGTCGATGCTTCCTAAGACACCCTTTCTTCTAGTGAGTTCCTTCGCCTTCTTGGCAGCCTTTCTGGCTTTAGCTGCCATCATCGCCTTCTCAACAAGGATTTCACCGACTCTCGGGTGCTCTTCCAGATAGGTCATCAGCTTATCGCTGAGAACTGATTGTACTATACCTCTTATCTCGCTGTTGCCCAGTTTCATCTTGGTCTGGCCTTCGAACTGGGGTTCTGGTAGCTTGACATTTATGATCGCAGTTAAACCTTCTCTGAAATCGTCGCCCTGTAGCTTCACGTCGTCGGTCATCTTCGCCTTCTCTGCGTACTTTTTCATGGTGTTCGTAAGACCGGCTCTAAAACCAGTGAGATGAGTGCCGCCTTCAACGGTGTGGATATTGTTTGCGAACGGGTATATGTTCCTCCGGGAATAAGAATCTGTCAGGTACTGCATGGATACTTCAACGTGGACACCGTCCATCCTGTCTTTGAAGTAAATCGGTTCTTGATGGAGGACTTCCTTACCTTCGTTCAAATACTGCACGAACTCGATTATGCCTCCTTCGTAGTGGAATTCGCAGCTTTCCTCACATCCTTCATCTTTCAAGGTTATCTTCAATCCTTTGTTCAGGAAAGCTAGTTCTCTCATCCTTTGTTGGAGAGTACTGTAATCGAACTCCACGGTCTCGAATATCTCTTCATCAGGCATGAACCTGACCATCGTACCGCTTCGACCTTTTGCTTCCCCGAGTTCTTCTATCTCGGAAGTAGGTCTACCTCTTTCGTATTCCTGTCTGTAGACCTTTCCTTCCCGTCTCACTTCCACATAAAGCCATTTTGAGAGCGCGTTAACGACCGAAACACCGACACCGTGAAGACCGCCAGAGACCTTGTAACTCTTACGATCGAATTTGCCGCCTGCGTGGAGTTTCGTCATCACTATCTCGACGCCCGGTTTACCATACTGAGGGTGAACACTAACAGGTATACCTCTACCGTTATCGGTAACGCTCACACTTCCATCTTCGTGTATCGTAACATCGATCTGGTCGCAGTATCCCTCCATCGCCTCGTCTATGCTGTTGTCTACAACCTCGTGAACGAGGTGATGAAGACCTCTCTCATCAGTACTACCGATGTACATGCTGGGACGTTTACGAACCGCGTTGAGTCCCTCTAATACCTTGATCTTGTCGGAATCGTAAAGATTTTTCTTATCCGCTATAGTTTCATCTGTCATTATCAAACCACCGATCTATAATTCATACTATCTAAATCCTTATTTTGAGTGCATCCACAATCATCAAATTTTTACTATATTTTAGCACAAAAACCCAAGTATGTAACCCTATATTAATGTTTCCAATCTGAAGGTGCTTACTGGGTATAAAAAAGATAACACCTTATAAATAGGCTATTTTTTCCACACCTCATCTATCATCAAGAATTTAGGTTTTTCTATGCATCTATCGATACTGCCTAGGGGCCATGAAGAAAGCGATCAGGCCAACGTACCACTCGGATTCGACCTTGAACATCGGGTAAGTTATCTCCGAAGTCTGCTCTCCTTGGTCCTGGTGAGAAGTGGTCCAATTGACGGTTAAAAGACAGTATTCATCGACGTTCACACCTTCATCATCGAACCGCTCAGTGACGTTCTCAAACCAAGATCTATTTTTGGAACCGATATCACCCTCGTTACGCACTTCCTTTATCTCGTAATCATTTATGGTGAGATCACCGTTGTTGACGGAATCTATAATGTCTTGTTTACCTTCGTCGTAGCTTTCATTTTCTATCAGACTAGAGTCCGTCAAATCGAGCATACCTTCACCGTCCTGAACATTTATCTTTTCAACGAATTCATCGAAGGTGTTTTCAGGTGAAGATTCCTCCTCACCCTCCTCGGTACAGCCAGCAAAAAAGAGGGTACCTACGATTAGAAGCACAACCGCTAAAGAAGCGCATAATTTTCTGATAGATATTCTCATCATATCCTCTATTAATTTTCTATTAGCGCCATACATAAAAGAGTTGGGCTGCAAGTTCGTTCAATCTAGGTCGATCTTCTTCGTTTCCTCTTTTGCTTTCAGGTCCAATTTCTTCTGATAGTAATGGTCGATTATCAATCCGATGAGTATCAATGGGAACGTCAACCATATCAGCCCGAACATCCCGCTCAAATAAGAGACTAGCAACACAATGCCTGCCCCGGAAGCGAAGATGTAAGGAAGTATGGTATTGATCGTCCATGGAAAATCGACCCGCTCCATCTCCTCCTTGCATTCCTTGCAGGTCTCTTTCCTGTTCTGGATTTTACCGCACTCGGTGCAGACATACCTTTTCGGCATGAACTGGTAAACTTTCCTCTGATATTTTGTTTTTTGGAAGCTTTTTATTTGAAACTCAGGCGAATATTTTTTATTGCACTGCAATATCTCGAAAGTAGTGGTACGATGAAAGAAGGGCGCATCCAGGAACATCCGATACTAGATTTCAAGCGTGGAAAGGAGTTCTATTTCGATTTTGAAGGAAAGAAAGTCAAGGCATACAACGGCGAGACCATAGCCGCGGCTCTGTACGCAGATGATTTGAGGAAGTTCACTGAGAGTAAATTACTGGAGAGAC
The DNA here is from genome assembly GCA_964522285.1 of uncultured Thermoplasmata archaeon. Taxonomy (GTDB): domain Archaea; phylum Thermoplasmatota; class Thermoplasmata; order Halarchaeoplasmatales; family Halarchaeoplasmataceae; genus CAZFVW01. The sequence goes on from CAZFVW010000007.1 coordinate 9,251, forward strand.
CTAGAGGGTTCTTCTGCGCCATCGGTAAGTGCTCTTCTTGTATCATGAGAGTCGACGGCATACCGCACGTTAGAACATGCGTCAAGTTGGCTGAAGAGAATATGAAAGTTGAAAGACAGCCGGCTAAACCGGAGTTCCCCGATAAGATAGCTGAGAAGGGCGGGTACAAAGAAGAAAAGATCGGTATCGCCGTTGTTGGAGGCGGTCCCGCAGGTTTATCCGCCAGTATCGTTGCTGCGGAGAACGGTGCCGACGTACACCTTTTTGACGAGTCTGATAAACTTGGCGGCCAGCTGGTAAAGCAGACGCACCAGTTCTTCGGGAGTCATGAGGAAGATGCGGGAACGAGAGGGATAGATATAGCTACGGAATTGATAGAAAAAGCGGAGAAGACAGGCGTAACTATACACAGAAATTCATCCGTCATCGGCTACTACCCGGAGAAAAGGATAACCGTAGAGCATGAGAACAACTTAGAGTTTTATGATACTCAGGGGATAGTGTATTCAACCGGAGCTATAGAGAATTTCTTATCCTTCGAGAACAACGACCTACCCGGTGTTTACGGCGCTGGAGGTGTTCAGACACTCATGAACGAGTTCGGAGTTGTACCGGGCGAGAAAGTTCTGATGGTGGGCTCCGGAAACGTCGGCGTCATAGTGAGCTACCAGTTACTTCAAGCAGGAGTGGAAGTTGTGGAAGTTGTAGAAGCTCTTCCAGAGATAGGCGGTTACCAGGTCCACGCTTCAAAATTGAGAAGAGCGGGAGTTCCGATCAACACAAGGCATACGATCAAAAAAGCCATAGGAGAAGAAAAAGTCGAGGGTGCCGTAGTTCAAGAGATAGATGAGAGCTGGCAGCCTATCGAAGGCACTGAACGGAAGGTCGATTGTGATGTGATATGCATAGCCGTAGGACTCCATCCCGATAATCACTTCCTGAGACAAGCCGGCTGCGAGATGAAATTCGTTGGCGAACTAGGTGGCTACGCCCCGATAAGAACGGAGGATATGAAGACAACAGTAGATGGAATCTATATCGCAGGGGACTGCGCAGGTATCGAGGAGGCAACTGTTGCAGCACTGGAAGGTAAGTTAGCCGGGGCGGCTCTCACTGAAGAACTATACGGCAGTTCCCCCGAATTGGAAGAAGAAAAAGAGAATGCAAAACAGGGTATCGAACAGATGAGAAAAGGACCCTACGGAGAATATCCCAGGAAGGGCGTAAAAGTGTGCACGGTCGATGAGGAGGTGTGCTAGATGTCGTATAAAAGCACAGGTGTCGTGGAGAAGGAAGATATCCAGACGCCCAGTGAAGAAAGGTTAGCTGAGGGTCCAGTGGTCATAATCGAGTGCGTGGAGAACATACCATGTAATCCATGTGTAGCCGCCTGCCCGAAGGGGG
>CAZFVW010000007.1:10664-19384 GCA_964522285.1 uncultured Thermoplasmata archaeon
ACGAGATCACCGATAAGCCGGAGGTTGTTTTCGAAGAGTGCATAGGATGCGGGCTGTGCGTGATCAACTGTCCCGGGTTAGCAGTATTCTTGGTTGACTGCAGTTATGATGAAGATAAGTGTAAGATCACCGTTCCTTACGAGTACCTCCCGGTGCCCGAAGAAGGAGACGAAGTCACAGCTCTGGATAAGAAGGGCGAGGAAGTCCAGAAGGCAGAGGTCACGGGTGTGAAAAGTTCGGGTAAGACCTATGGCATCACCATCGAGATCGATAAAGAGAACGTTTGGGATGTTCGGGGACTGAAGGTGATAGGATGACGGTTATTATCTGCAGGTGCGAGGATCTCACCGAAGAAGATATCGTGGAAGCCATAGAGGACGGTTACACGGAACTTGAGACTCTTAAAAGGCATCTCAGGCTGGGGATGGGTCCCTGCCAGGGTAAAACATGCATCCCACTTGCTGAAAGGATACTAGCAAGAGAGTTGGGAAAAGGACCCGACGAGATGCACGAGCCCACATCCAGACCACCATCCGTACAGACACCCTTCGGAGTACTAGCCGGGGAAGGTGATGAAGATGAGTGAGGGTGTTCCGAACAGTGCAGATGTGGTCATAATAGGCGGCGGTGTCAATGGGACGGGCATCGCGTATAATCTTACGAAAAGAGGCTTCACCGATGTTGTTGTCTTAGAGAAATCATATCTAGGCTCCGGTGCCTCTGGCAGGAACGGAGGCGGAGTTCGGCAGCAGTTCAGTGCCGAGGAGAACATCAAGCTTGCCATCGAGAGCAGGAAGATGTTCGAGAAACTCCCAGATGAGCTGGATACTGATGTGAAATTCAAACAGGGCGGGTACCTAGTTCTAGCTTTCACCGACGATGAGATAGAACAGTTCAAGAAGAACGTGGCTCTACAGAACGAATTAGGACTGGACAGCAATTTCATATCGACAGAAGAAGCAAAAGAGATAGTACCTGAGTTAGATGTAAGTTCAGCTAAAGCTGCTACGTTCTGCGACAGCGACGGTACGATATATCCGTTCCCAGTGATGAACGGTTACGCTAAAGCTGTTAGGGGTATGGGTGCTGAGATATTCGAGCACACGGAAGTTACAGATATCAAAAAAGAGGGAAGTGAGATCCAGGAGGTCGTTACCGATAAAGGAACGATTAAAACGGATACAGTTGTGAACGCCGCCGGAGGTTGGTCTCGGAACGTTGCAGAGATGCTGGACGTTAAACTACCCAACAGACCTTTCCGACACGAGATCATGGTAACGGAACCGTTCAAACACTTCTTGGATCCCATGGTCATCTCTTTCCATCACGGGATATACTTCAGCCAGAGCGACCACGGTAACGTAGTCGGTGGTATAGGCAATCCCGATGAAGCTCCCGGCCTTAATAAGAAAGCCAGTTTATGGTTCCTGAGAAAGATGTCCAAAACGCTGGTAGATTTCATCCCCGCTTTCAGTGGAGTCAACATGATAAGACAGTGGGCTGGGTTCTACGACACCACACCAGACGCACAGCCGATCTTGGGCGAGGTACCTGACGTCGACAGGTTCTTCCAGGTAAACGGGTTCAGCGGACACGGTTTTATGGTATCTCCTATGGTGACTAAGATAACCGCCGAGATGATACTAGGTGAGACCCCTTCAATGGACGTTGATAGGTTGAGTATCGAACGGTTCGAGGGCGTGGATCTGGAACAGGAATATTCCGTCGTGGGATAAGTGAAATGTTAGAACCTCTCCTTTTATTGGGGGCGACGGTTGTGATATCCCTCAGCGGCGTGATGATGCCGGGTCCAGTTACGGCAGGAGCTATAGCCAAGGGTGCCGAGGACAAGAAAGCCGGGATCAAGATAGCGATGGGACACGCACTGGTCGAGTTTCCTACTATCGCTTTAGTGGCTTTCGGTCTTACTTTTATAGCTTCATGGGAAGCCAAGGCGATCATCGGTGTTGTGGGTGGAGCTCTTTTGATATATCTGGGTTATCAACTATTTCAACCCCTAGAGAAGGAAGATGAGCATTTCCCGTATTCACCTGCTTTAGTAGGTATCATGACCAGCGTTGCTAATCCGTATTTTTTCATCTGGTGGGCTACGGTGGGTGCCGCGCTCATCACTAGGGCGCTGCAGTACGGTGTTCTTTTTTTAGTAATATTTGCAGTTGTACACTGGTCCTGCGATCTGATGTGGGATTCTTTCCTGACATATTCCTCTCACAGCACTCTAGATTACTGGGATAAGCATCGGAGAAAGGTCTTCGCTGTGTGCGGAGCGGTGATGTTGATCTTCGGGGTATGGTTCATCGCATCGCCTTTTTTATAGGTGTATACTATCTGCGGAGAGATGTTCATCTTTGTTTCTGAAACGTTTCGAGATCCAGTATCTCGATCAGTTTCAATAACCGGGCTCTTATCGTCCTGAAAACTATCATCGATATCAGCATGACCCCGACTAGACCGACAAGGCTGTAAAGACCGGACCTGAATTCCAGGTAGATGGTGGTCACAGAGAGCAGGTTGAAAGAGCCGTGTATTAGGACTCCAGCTAGAAAATACAGTATCATATGTTTGTAATCACGATTTACTAGAGCTTCCGAGATGCCGTATCCCGCCGCCGCCGTAGAACTGCCGTGTAATAACATAGTTGATATGCTGGCCATCGCGAGGAAAGCGAGGGTGGGAACAGCGTACCCTGCAATAGGTTCAGAAGCCCACGTGAAAGCAGTGTACAGGTAAACCATGTTGGCGAAGGCACCGAAACCCAAGCCCAGTATCGCCCCATGGATCAACCCGTCCTCGACCTCGTCCAATTCCTTTTTTACCAAGAATAAGCCGATGACTTTGAGTCCTTCACCGACAAGGGGAAAAAGGATAACCAATATGAAGACGTTGGAAATAGAACGGAAGAACTGGAAATATTCGTGCTCTCTCTCTATCTGGCCGTAGATTGAGAACGAAATCAATATGAATATGCCCGCTGCGATAGCACCCCATATGTAAGCTAGGGTGACGTACCTCCACGGTTCTTTCTTGTAATCTTCGATATTTCTTATGTGTATCGAATAGAGGATGGATGGTATGAAAGAGATACCTAATATGATGATCCATTTGAGAAGGGTTTGGTCAGTCATCATGTTGAGTTAGAGTGGAAGCGTTATAATTATTTTATCACTAAAAAGAAAAAGTAACAGAAGAAAACCTATTAAACCACCTCTAGATAACCTTCTGTGGTCTTATGGTAACAGCGGAAGTGATTATAGAACTCAAGAAAGGGGTCACCGACCCTGAAGGTATGAACACGAAGAAAGCTCTCAACCTGTTGGGATGGGAAGTTGAAGATGTAAAATCCGGTAAAGTCTACGAGATCGATCTCGGGGATGATGTGTCCGAGGAAGAAGCACGCGAAGAGGTCGAAGAGATGTGTAAAAGACTCTTGGCCAATCCGGTGATCCAGACCTACGAGATAATAATGAAGTGAAGGTGTTTTTATGGAGCATTATATAGAGAGAGACGTCCCCTTCGAACTCCACGAGGTCAACATACTTGAAGCCGATGACGAAGCACTAGAGGAGATAAGCCAGGAGAGCGGAATCGGTCTGAGTTTGGACGAGATGAAAACAGTTAAAGATCATTTTAATGAACTCGGCAGAAATCCGACAGACCTGGAGATGGAAGCCCTGGGCCAGGCATGGTCCGAGCACTGCTGTTACAAATCATCCAAGGCCATACTGAAGGATACTGTTTTCGACATAGACGCCCCTCAGAATATCTACGTTATAGAAGAGGATGCAGGCGTTGTAGAATTCGATGAAGAGCACGCTTATGTTGTAGCTCTAGAAAGTCATAATCACCCCTCGGCCATAGAACCATACGGAGGGGCTGCAACTGGCATAGGTGGGATCGTGAGAGATGTTACTTGTATGGGGGCCCAGCCGTTAGCTTTCGTAGATCCCCTATTCTTCGGACCACTAGATATGAAAGATGAAGATCTACCCAAGGGCACGAAACACCCTAGATATCTGTTCAACGGAGTCGTCCACGGTATCAGCGATTACGGTAACAGGTTGGGGATACCTACAGTTTCTGGCATGGTATATTTCGATGAAAGCTATACCTCGAACTGTCTAGTGAACGTAGGCTGTGTGGGCATCGCCAAAAAGGACGAACTCATACGTAGTAGAGTCAAAGAACCCGGAGACGTGTTCATAATGGCCGGAGGTAGGACCGGTAGGGACGGTATACACGGAGTGACCTTCGCATCTGACGAACTGCATGAGGCTTCAGAGGAAGAAGATATAGGTGCGGTACAGGTCGGAGACCCGATAACTAAAGAACCACTTATTCACGTATCTTTAGAACTGAACAAAAAGGGCTTACTTCAGGGTATGAAAGATTTCGGCGGTGGGGGGCTGTCCTGTGTCGCGGGAGAGATGGCCCTGGCAGCAGGATACGGTGCCCAGATACAGCTTGATAAAGTTCCACTCAAACAGGAGGACATGGCTCCGTGGGAGATATGGGTTTCAGAGAGCCAGGAAAGGATGATGTATGCAGTCAAAGAGGAAGATGTTGAAGAAGTGCTGCATCTGTGCAAAAAGTGGGATGTAGAGGCGAACATCATCGGGGAAGTCATCGAAGAACCGCATATCAAAGTATTTTATGAGAACGAGAATATCATGGATCTCGACCTCGAATTCCAGACCGGCGGACCGAGTTACTGCCGACCTATAGATAGGGTGAAGAAATCCGAGGAGATAACTGAAAAGGTTCCCGAGGAACCAGATGATTACGATCAGATATTGGTCGATCTATTGAAGAGAGATAACATAAACAGCAAAGAATGGATCATCAGGCAGTACGACCACGAAGTGAGGGCCAATACGGTCATCAAGCCCATGCAGGGAGTCATAGGAAAACAAGGCCCCGGAGATGCTAGTGTACTCAAACCGTTGAAAGATTCTTACAAAGGACTGGCTTTGACCACGGATGTCAATCCCAGGTTCACTTACATCGATCCGAAGAAAGGCGCGATGTCCGCCCTGGATGAAGCGTTCAGGAATCTAGTCGCTGTAGGGGCTAGACCACATTCGCTCGCAGATTGTTTGAATTACGGTAACCCTGAAAAGCCTGAAAGATTGGGAGATTTCGACATGACCGCCGAGGGTCTGGAAGAAGTCGCTAGAGGTCTTGGGATACCCTTCGTTTCCGGTAACGTGAGTTTCTACAACGAAGCTGATAAGGGTCCTATTAAACCGACCCCGTCTATCTTGGCCTGCGGTATCATAGACGATATCAGGAGATCCGTCACCATGGATCTGAAAGGAGAAGGTAATGCCTTATATCTCGTAGGTGAAACAAAGGACGAGATGGGCGGCTCAGAATACTACGAGATGGGCGGCGGGGAGAGCGGAGATGTGCCGGATGTTGATGTAGATATCTTGGAAATAAGCATAGACCAGATGTTAGAAGCCAATTCCACGGGGCTGATCAGGAGCTGCCATGATATATCATCAGGTGGTTTAGCAGTATCACTTGCAGAGATGTGTATCGCCGGTGATATAGGGGCCGATATCGAGATCGAAGACGAGATGAGACCTGACAAATACCTCTTCTCCGAGAGCAACACACGATGGCTTGTAGAGGTAGCTCAAGATAAAATAGGTGAATTTGAAGAAGTGTTAGATGTGCCTTACGAAAAGATAGGCGAAGTAAATGGAGGATCATTGCGGATAAAATATAAGGACGAACTTCTGGTAGATACAGAAGTGGATATCATCAGAAATATCTGGAAAGATTCATTGTTAGAGAAGATGGGATGATCATTCCCATTCCGCTATAAAGTAACAATCTTTCTCTCCTTTTTTCTCATCATCCCATACCTTGATAGTCCCTTCGGAATTAGTGGCTTTTAGCACACCTTTGAATACCCCGCGCCATGACAAGCAAGTGTATTCATCTATTACCACATCTTTCATCTTGATGTAGGCTTTTTTTTCCTCGACCTTGATCTCAACATCACCGTAAGAAAAAGCATCGCGGTAACTCTTTGGAGCCTTTTTCAGCATCTTATCAGGGGATGTGAATTTGATCAGATAAGAAAGAATACCTAGATTCTGGACGGTATAACTTCCAGCTCTTTCAAGATGTCCTTTCCCATGGTTCTCCACGATCCATTCATGGACCTTAGAATGGATCTCATGATCGTACCATTTTCTATCTTTGAAGGAGGTAACATCCATGTTCAGTTTATCCTCTATCCCTTCCATCCCACTCTCACCCCAAGTCCTCTTGATGTATTTGATGAATCCATTGATAACTGAACCACGCACTCTCTTCTCTTCCACTTTTCTCACCTATATAAGATACTAATCGGCTGAACGTATTTTAGTTTTTCTTAAACATTTTCCGTGAGGAATTCAACTTGGACCTTTTTACTTCCAACTTACCTTTAGGAAGCAATCTTTCTCTCCTTTGTCTGGATGGTCGATGATCTTCACTTTCCCTCCTGTTTTAGTCGCTTCCAACCCGCCTTTGAAAACACCTTTCCACCCGTAACAGCTGTATTTGTCTATCACGACGTCTTTTATCTTAACTAGTGCTTGATTATTTTCTTTATCGATGTCGATCTTCATCTCCCCGAAATTATAAGCGTCCTCATGGCTTCTTGGAGCTTTCTTCAGCAATCTCTCGATAGATATGAATCTAGCCAGATACGACAGGAAACCCATGTTCTTTATACTGAATGATCCAGCAATAGCCACATACTTTGCTCCCCCCTTATCACCTATCCATTCGTGAAGTTTAGCGTGATATTCAGCCGGATACCATATCCGGTTCTTGATGTCTTTTGGATGGATGCCTAGATATTCTGCACATTCCTCCACACCCTGTTCTCCCCAGTGCTTTTTAACGGCCTTGAAATATGAATCTAGAACAACACCTCTAACTTTTTTCTCCACCATAAGAACATCTCAAATTGGTAACGGATGAAAAGCTAATAAGATTTTTCCACAAATCTGAACGTATCACCATCTGATGATGAAGGAACAGTCATCCTCGCCCATATCTTTGGTCTTGATGAACTCAACGGCACCTCTGGTATTTGTGATCTCCAGCGCACCTTCGTAGACGCCTTTCCAAGCTATACACGTGTATTCATCGATGACCACATCCTTCATCTTTATCAGTGCTTGATTTTTTAATATCTTGACATCAACGGAACCGTATGTGAAAGCGTCATTGTAACTCTCTGGAGCTCTTTTCAACAATCTCTCGATATGGAGAAATCTGACAATATACGATAACATCCCCAGGCTTTTAACGGTGTGTGCCCCTCCCCTTCTCAAGGCGGCTTTACCTTTATTTTCGACTATCCAGGAGTGTATCTTTGAAAGAATATCTGAATCGTACCACTCCCCCTCTTTTATCTCGTCGGGCTCGAGGGACGCAAACTCAAAGAACTCATCCACACCCCCCTTTCCCCATGTTTTTTCTATATATTTGAGGAAACCTCTCAAAACAGAACCTCTGACCTTTTTTCCTTCACTGGGTTCGCCGTCTAGATTCACAAGAAGTAATTTTGAACGGACTATATGGTATTTTTGGGAGATATGTTATTGATCTACCAGGTCATTAAAAAGTAACAATCATTTTCACCCTTCGTTTCGTCTTCGTATATCTCTACCTTACCTTTTGTCTTCGTAGCTTTGAGAGTCCCTTCGAAAACCCCTCTCCATGCATCGCATGTATAATCGTCTATAACCACGTTTTTCATCTTGACGACAGCCTGATTTTCCTCAATCTTTATCAGCGCTTTTCCATAACTGAAAGCATCATTGTAGCTCTTCGGAGCTTTTTTCAGCAGGGTCTCGATGCTCGCGAACTGAACTAGATATGATAGTAAGCCTAGGTCCTGGACCGTGTACCTGCCAGCCCTTCGGACATATTCTTTACCCTTCACTTCTCCCAACCAGCGGTGTATGTCCGAAAGTATCTCTGCGCTGTACCATTCTTTCATTTTTATCCTTTCAGGGTCTATGTTAGAGTATCCTCTAAATTCATCTAACCCTTGGTCACCCCATGACCTTTTGATGAATTTAAAGAACCCGTTCAATATCGAGCCTCTAACCATTTTTTCTTCCATGGATAACATCTCCGGTTAACTATAGTTAATCGATTTAGAACTATTTCAGCTTTTGCATATCTGTGCAATCACCTTTCTTCCAAAGTCAACGCTGATGCATCCACACCCGTATGAAGCGTGTGTCTGGGTCTTACTCTACACAACTGAAGCTTCCTTGTCTTATCGTCGAAAACCATAGCTAAACCTCTTTTGAACTCCATCTGCCCCACTACCTCGTCCAGCCCTTCCTTCATGTAGGACTGCTTTGCCATACCCAATGCGGCTACATCATCTCTCGCAGTGAGATTGTGGGCGATTATGATATCCGATTGTCTTATCGCGCTCTCGTGTAGGGCTGAAGGTTCCTGTGTAGCTAGTATCAGAGATAAGCCGGGATGCCTTCCAAGTTTTATCCAATCTATCAAAGGACCGGTTGCCAGGGTTTTTCTTCCGTTCGGTAAAAAGAGATGCGCCTCGTCTATGAGCATGTAAACAAGAGGATATTCTTCAGTGATATCTTCCGAAGTCTCAGAATCGACAAGACCAGCTTGGGACTGCATCTCTACAGTGGTGTAAAGGGTCCTTT